>NZ_QUDI01000001.1:0-289779 GCF_003477465.1 Parabacteroides sp. AF48-14 | reverse complement strand
TTTTAGTTACAAATAAAAGTTTTGAATTGCTTGAGCCGTATGAGGGGAAACTCTCACGTACGGTTCTTAGAGGGGAAAGCTCCCGTAAGGGGGCTGACCTACTCGACATCGACCAGTATCTCAACGAGGCGCACTCGTTCGGTCTTCAATCCGTCCGGGCCCATTTCAACGTGCTGGCCTGGTCGGACGACGTGCAGGAGCTCCGGCATATCCGCAACGATGTGGGCAGCCAGCTCGCTCTGATGGAGTGCCGCCCGCGCCACAACACCGTGGACGCCGCCACGCTCTACTGGGCGGGTATGCCGGGCAACGCGGGAGATTTCCCCGCCGAGGAATCGTTCTACACGTTCATCGAGCCCGCGGTCTGTTTCTTCACGGAGGAAACCAACTATAAATCCTCGTCCAGCCCTTTCGGCATCAAGCTGTGCGACCGCGTAAGCGGCAGGCCCCTGCACCTGGACATCTCGGACGAACCGATGAAAAAAGGGATCATTACGAATAGGAATAAATTCGTGTTAGGCGGCTCGGGGTCAGGCAAGTCATTCTTTATGAATCATTTAGTCCGCCAATACTGGGAGCAGGGCACGCATGTCGTGCTGGTGGATACCGGTAACAGCTACCAGGGCCTTTGCGAGCTGATCCGGCGTAAGACCAAAGGTGAGGACGGCGTGTATTTTACCTATACCGAGGAACATCCCATCAGTTTCAATCCGTTCTACACCGACGACTACTATTTCGACGTGGAGAAGAAGGACAGCATCAAGACGCTGCTGCTGACACTCTGGAAAACCGAGGACGACAAGATCACGAAGACCGAGAGCGGCGAGCTGGGCAGTGCCGTGAACGCCTATATCGAGCGTATCCGCGCCGACCGGAATATCGTGCCGTGTTTTGACAGTTTCTACGAGTACCTGCGGGACGACTACCGCCGCGAGCTGGAGGAGCGGGAGATCCGGGTCAGCCGCGAGGATTTCAACATCGACAACATGCTCATCACCCTGCGGCAGTATTATAAGGGCGGACGCTACGACTTCCTTCTGAACTCCCGGGCCAACATCGACCTGCTCTCGAAGCGCTTCGTGGTCTTCGAGGTGGATTCCATCAAGGAAAACAAGGAGCTTTTTCCCGTGGTCACCATTATCATCATGGAGGCTTTCATAAACAAGATGAGACGGCTCAAGGGGGTACGCAAACAGCTCATCGTCGAGGAGGCCTGGAAGGCGCTCTCTACGGCCAATATGGCTGAATATCTGCGTTATATGTATAAAACCGTCCGCAAATACTACGGTGAGGCCATCGTTGTGACGCAGGAGGTCGAGGACATCATTTCCAGCCCGGTGGTCAAGGAGGCGATCATCAACAACTCGGACTGCAAGATCCTGCTCGACCAGCGCAAGTTCATGAACCGTTTCGACGCGATTCAGTCCTTGTTGGGGCTGACCGACAAGGAGAAGGCGCAGATTCTCTCGATCAACCAGTCCAACGACCCTTCCCGTAAATACAAGGAGGTCTGGATCGGTCTGGGCGGCGTTCAGTCGGCGGTCTATGCCACGGAGGTCAGCGTCCCGGAGTACCTGGCCTACACGACCGAGGAAACGGAGAAAGTGGAGGTACAGCGGCTTGCCGGCGAGCTGGGCGGTGATATGGAACTGGCGATCAGGCAGCTCGCCGAGGGCAAACGTTAAAGGGAGGGCAGGCCATGTATCGCAAGTGTATCGGATCAGACCCCACGGCGGCGCGTTTGGACTTCGCGCTGTACGAGGTGGCGGGCGAGTGGGAAAGCCGCTCGGGTTCTCCCCGGGTTCGCATCTACCGCAACCCGGGACGCCGGGGCGGCGGTTTTTACGTGGAGGTGTCCTACAAGGACGGGACACGCTTCTCCCGTCCCGTAAGGAAGTATTGGGGAGGTATCCGTTACTTCGACCTCTACGGGTATGTCGCCCTGGCCTACGATGCGGGGCGCGAGGTGCTCCAGCTCTCCGCCTACGGGGATTATTACCGGGCGTCGGAATGACCGCCCAAGTATTCACGAATTAAATAATGAAAAGGATGAAACGATTGATTTTAACGCTGTTCGTGGGGCTTCTTTGCTTCACGTACCAGGCAAAAGCGCAGTGGACGGTCATCGACCCGTCGAACCTCGTTCAGAACATCAAGAGCGCGGTTCAAAGCTCGACCACGGCGACCAACATGGTCAAGTCGCTGCAAGAGAGTATCAAGATTTATAACCAGAGCAAGGCTTACTACGACGCCCTCAAATCGGTGCATAACATCATCAAGGATGCCCGGAAGGTGAAGCTGACGCTCGAAATGGTCAGCGAGATCACGGAAATCTACACCTCGGGATTCAACCGTATGGTTTCAGACCCGAACTTCACGGTGGACGAGCTGGCGGCGATCTCGGCGGGTTACGCCCGGTTGCTGGAGGAGGGTGGCGCGCTGGTGGCGGAACTCAAGACGGTCATAACCGGCGGCAACGGCCTCTCGCTCTCGGACAAGGAGCGGATGGACGTGGTGGATCAGGTTTACACGAAGATGCTGGAGTACCGCAACCTCACGCGCTATTACACGCGCAAGACCATCTCCGTGTCCTTCATCCGCAGCCGCGAAAAGGGCGACGCGCACCGGGTGCTGGCACTTTACGGGAACCCGAACGACAGATATTGGTAACCTGAAAACGGAGGCAGTCATGGATTTCGACAATTTACACCAGGTTCTCCGGAACCTGTATCAGGAGATGATGCCGCTATGCGGCGACATGATCGGGGTGGCGAAAGGTATCGCCGGCCTGGGTGCGCTCTTTTACGTGGCTTACCGGGTATGGAAGGCACTGGCCAATGCGGAGCCTATCGACGTGTTCCCGCTCCTGCGGCCTTTCGCCATCGGCTTGTGCGTGATGTTCTTTCCCACCGTGGTTCTGGGGACGATCAACGCCGTGATGTCGCCCGTGGTGCAGGGCACGCACGCCATACTGGAGGGGCAGACGTTGGATTTGCAGGCATACCAGCAACAGAAGGACGATTTGGAAGCCGAGGCCCGCAGGCGCGAGGGCAAGGCTTGGTTAGTGGACGACGAGGTGTATGAACAACGGCTTGCGGATATGGGTATCACGGATTTGGGCGAGATTATCAGCATGTGGGCCGAACGCACGTGGTACGACATCAAGGCCGGTTTCCGGCAGCTTGTCCGGGACTTCTTCGAGTTGTTGTTCAACGCCGCGGGGCTTACCATCGACACGCTGCGGACATTCTTTTTAGTCGTGCTGTCGATTCTGGGGCCCTTGTCGTTCGCCCTCTCCATTTACGACGGCTTCCACTCGACGCTCGCGAGCTGGATTTCCCGCTATATCAGCGTGTACCTTTGGCTTCCCATCGCCGACCTGTTCTCCGCGGTGCTGGCCAAGATCCAGACGTTGATGCTCCAGGCGGACGTCCTGGCCCTGCAAGACCCCAACTACATTCCCGACAGCGGCAGCGGTGTCTATATTATCTTTTTGATTATAGGTATCATAGGCTATTTCACGATCCCCACCGTTGCCGAGTGGGTGATCCAGTCGGGCGGAGCCGGCGGGGCTATGGGCGGTATCAACAAGGCCGGGGCATTCGCCACGGGTGTCGCGGGCGGTATCGCCGGCAACATGATCGGCCGCACGTTCGGGCGTCGCGGCGGTGGCGGTTCCTCCTCCGGTAACGGCGGCGGTGGCCCGGCTTCGGGCAGTGCCCCCAACGGGCGCAACCTGGCAACACAAGGTAACAGTAATCATTCATAACAATTTGGACAATGGAATTCAAGTCATTAAAAAACATCGAAACAAGTTTCAGGCAGATTCGGCTTTTCGGTATCGTGTTCCTCTGCCTGTGCGCGCTGGTATCCGTGTTCAGCGTGGTCGCGAGCTTCCGTTTCGCCGAAAAGCAGCGCGAGAAGATCTACGTCCTGGACGGGGGCAAGTCGCTGATGCTGGCGCTCTCGCAGGATTTGAGCCAGAACCGCCCCGTGGAGGCGCGCGAACATATCCGGCGTTTTCACGAGTTGTTCTTTACCCTCTCGCCCGACCGTGCGGCCATCGAAAGCAACATCAACCGCGCGCTGTTCCTGGTCGATAAGAGTGCCTTCGCCTATTACCAGGACATGCAGGAGAAAGGTTACTACAACCGTGTGGTGTCGGGGAACATCAGCCAGCGTATCGAGGTGGACTCCGTGGTGTGCGACTTCAACGCCTATCCCTACCGGGCCATGACCTATGCCCGGCAAATGATTGTCCGCGAGAGCAACATCACCGAGCGTTCGCTGGTCACGCGCTGCGAGCTGATCAACTCGGGGCGTTCGGACAATAACCCGCAGGGTTTCATCATGGAGAAATTCGAGATTCTGGAGAACCGCGATTTACGTACATTAAAAAGATAAGGCTATGGCAAAGAAGAGAATAAAGGCTTTCGGGGAGTGGGTCGAAGACCACCTGCGCCGCGCTTGCGGGGCGCTCTCGCCCGATAAGCGGATTATCGTGATCCTCACGCTGCTCTTGTTCTTTTCCGTCTTGTCGCTCTACTTTACCGTGTCTTCCATCTACCGCTTCGGCAAGGGAGCCGGGGAACGGATGCAGATACGGCATATCGAGCGGCTGGAGCTGGAATTAAGACAACGGCAGGAGGCCGACAGTGTAAAACATCTAAAAGATTTCAATTATGACGACGAACGAAAAACAGAATAAACGGCCGGAGGCGGGGAAAAAGGAACTCACGCCCCGGCAGATACAGATGCGGAAGAAGATGGTGGTCTTCCCGCTCTTTTTCCTGGCCTTTGCCGGGTGCATGTGGCTGATCTTCTCCCCCGGCGAAAAAGAACGGGAGGAGCCTTCGGCGGGTTTCAACACGGAGCTGCCGACCCCGGAATCGGAGGGTATCCTCTCGGACAAGCGTGATGCCTACGTGCAGGAGGAGATGCGGCGCAGGGAGCGGGAAAAGATGCGCTCCTTGCAGGATTTCGCGTTCGGGATGGAGGACGAGGAGGAAGAACCCGTCATGCCCGCTGCCGTGCCGGATAAGTCTTCCGGCCCTGCCGGCGGTTCGTCGGGAGCTTTCCGGACTTCCCGTGCCGCCTATGCCGACATCAACCGCCAGTTAGGCAGTTTCTACGAGGACACCGCCGGTGAAACGGGGGAAGAGCGCGAGATGCAGGCCCGCATCGAGGAACTGGAACGCCGTCTGGAAGAACAGCAGGCGCAGAAAACGGCCCAGGAGGAGCAGGTAGCGCTGCTGGAGAAGTCCTACGAGATCGCCGCCCGCTACATGAACGGCGGTCAGGCCCCTGAAGCCCCGCATCAGAAAGCCTCCGTTTCCGGCAAGGCTTCCGTGCAGCCCGTGCGCCAGGTGCGCCGTAACATCGTGTCGCTGCTCGCCGCCCCGCTGCCCGATTCGGTCTTCGCCCGTGAGTTCGTCAAGCCCCGGAACTGGGGTTTCAACACGGTGGGGAGCGACCTTCGCGAGCCCGAGCGCAACAGTATCCGCGCCACCGTGCAGCAAACCGTGACGCTCACCGATGGCGGGGAGGTTACTTTCCGGCTGTTGGAACCGATGATGGCGGGAGATCTGCTCATCCCCTCGGGTACGCCCGTAACGGGGGCGGCGAGGATCAACGGCGAACGGCTGACGGTCAAGGTCAGCGCTGTCCAGCACGGCGGGGCGGTCGTTCCGGTCGATCTGTCGGTCTATGACACGAACGGCAACGAGGGTATTCCCGTGCCGGGGTCGGAAGAACTCAATGCCGTGAAGGAGATCGCCGCCAATATGGGCGCGGGCATGGGCAGCAGTATCACGATCACGGACGATGCCGGTTCGCAACTGCTCTCCGACCTGGGGCGCAGCGCCATCCAGGGCGTGTCGCAATACGTGAGCAAGAAGATGCGCTCGGTCAAGGTCACGCTCAAGGCCGGTTACAGCGTCCTGCTGCTCCCGCCCCTTCAATAAGGGTACAAACGACGTACTTCCGTACACCACTGAAAAAAATCCATTTTTATCAACAATCAAAAATTTATCGAGTATGAAAAAGATTCTTCTGGCACTCGCTTTTATCGGGTGCATGTTCGCTGCCCACGCGCAGGAAAAGCCCTCCACGGGCGATTTGTACGACGGTCTTACCCGTCCGCTGACCTTCAACCGGGTTATCCCGCCCTACGCGCTGGAGGTGACGTTCAGCAAGACCGTGCATGTGATTTTCCCCTCGGCCATCCGTTACGTCGATCTGGGGTCTTCGGATCTTCTGGCGGCGAAAGCCGACGGCACGGAAAACGTGCTGCGTGTAAAGGCGGCCCTGCGTGATTTCTCGCGCGAGAGCAACCTTTCGGTCATTACCGAGGACGGGGCCTATTACAGCTTCAATGTCAAGTATGCCGACGAGCCGGTGAAACTGTCGGTCGAGATGGCGGACTTCCTGCATGACGGGGAGGCGGTAAACCGCCCCAATAACGCGCTGGACATCTATTTGCAGGAGTTGGGATGCGAATCTCCGCTGCTGGTCAAACTGATCATGCAGTCCATTTACAAGAATGACCGCCGCGAGATCAAGCATATCGGTTGCAAGCGTTTCGGGGTACAATACCTCCTCAAAGGTATCTACGTGCATAACGACCTGCTTTATTTCCACCTCCAACTGAAAAACTCCTCCAACGTGCCTTTCAACGTGGACTACCTGACGTTCAAGATTACGGACAAGAAGGTGGCCAAACGCACGGCCATCCAGGAGCAGGTCGTATGGCCCGTGCGGGCGTACAACAACGTGCAGGTCATCGGCGGCAAGCGTACCGAGCGCATGATCTTCACGCTCCCGAAGTTCACGCTGGCCGACGACAAGCAGCTGGTCGTGGAACTGCACGAGCAGCAGGGCGGGCGACACCAGACTTTCACGGTGGAGAATGCCGACCTGGTGCGCGCACGTGTTATCAACGAGTTAAAGGTAAAGTGATATGAAACGGGCGATATTCATTCTCACGCTGGGGTTATGCCTCCTCCTTTCGGACGGGGCGCACGCCCAGCGTGCCCTGCCCGCCATGCGCGGGCTGGAAATACGGGGAGGCATGACCGACGGCTTCTATACCCGGGACAGCCGCAGCGAAACGGGCTACTGGTTCGGGCTGGCCATGAGCCGCTACGCGAAGAATGCCGACAAGTGGGTGTTCGGCGCGGAGTTCCTGAACCGTTATTACCCCTACAAGTCGGAACGTATCCCTGTGGCGCAGTTCACTGCCGAGGGCGGTTACTATTACAAGTTCCTCGCCGACCCGTCCAGGACTTTTTTCTTCTACCTCGGCGGCTCGGCGCTGGCCGGTTACGAGAGTGTGAACCGGGGCGAAAGGCGGCTCTATGACGGCTCTACGCTCCGCCACCGCGACCGTTTCCTCTATGGCGGGGCCGTCACGCTGGAGGTCGATGCGTACCTGACCGACAGGATTATCCTCTCGCTGACGGGGCGTGAGCGTATCCTATGGGGCACTACAACGGGACATTTCCACGCGCAGTTCGGCCTGGGCGTGAAATTCATAATCCATTAAACTTGCAAGCGACATGAAAAAGATGAAAAAGATATTGGCCATGGCGGTCTGGATCGCCGCCCTGGGTCTTTTATGCGCATCCTGCGACAACGGGCTGGATATACAGCAGGCGTACACGTTCTCTCTGGAAACGATGCCCGTTCAGAAGCGAATCTCCGTTGGTGAAACCGCTGAAATCCGCTGCACGCTCGTGCGGGAGGGGAGATATGACGGCGCGCGTTACACGATCCGCTATTTCCAGCCCGACGGGCGCGGTGAGTTGAGGATGGACGACGGTACGGTGTTCCTGCCCAACGACCGCTATCCGCTCGACCGTGAGGTGTTCCGCCTCTATTACACATCGCGCAGCGATGACCAGCAGACCATCGACGTCTATGTCGAGGACAACACGGGTCAGGTCGTGAAGACCTCCTTCACGTTCCAGAGCGAGAACGGGACGGAGGAAACGGAACGATAACGGAATATGTCTAACCAAGAGAAGCGCCCGTCACCCGGGCGCTTTCCATAAATACTGAAAACCATGACAGAGCAAGAGAGAATAGATATAGCCTATCTCGATACGGGGGTGTACGAGAACCCGTGGCGCGAGAACCTTTTCGAGACGCTGCCCGAGGATCGGAAAACGGCGGAAGTCTGCCGTTTCGCCATCAAGAAATCGGCTTTCAACATCGAGTTCGTTCCCGAAGCGATGAAAACGCCGGAACTTTGTCTTGCCGCGGCCGGCCACCGGGGCGAAACACTGAAATTCGTCCCTGACCGTCTGAAGACACCGAAAATGTGCCGTGCCGCCGTCGATAGCAACAGCTACGCGCTGTATTACGTTCCGGAGGGGTTGAAGACCCCCGAACTGTGCATGGCGGCCGTGAAGCGCAACGGTCTGGTGCTGGAGGCCGTCCCCGGGGAATTGAGGACGCCGCAAATATGCCGTGCGGCGTTGAAAGCGGTGGACAGTGCCGATTACAAGATACTCCCTTACATTCCGTATCCCGATATATGCCTGGAAGGGCTGAAAAAATTCGGGATGTCGTTCGTGGACAAGTTCGAGATTTTCGCCTCCATTGCCCCGGAGGTCATGACCGGGGAACTGGCCCTTCACGGCGTGGGGATGGACGCGTCCTGCCTTTCGCTCGTGCCGGTGGAACTGCGCACGGAGGCAGTCTGCCTGCGTGCCGTCAGCGGGGACGGCATCCTGCTCCATGAAGTGCCGGAGGAATTACGCACGGAACGGGTCTGCGAGGCCGCCGTGTCCTCGAACTACCTGGCACTGGAGTACGTTCCGAAACATCTGAAAACCGACCGTCTGTGCGGGATGGCGCTGGAGCGCGATCCCCTGGCCATCCGCTTTTTCAACCCCGAACAGCTCACGCCGGAGGTCTGCAACCGGGCGTTGGCCCGTACCGACGACCTGCGTGTCCTCCGCTATATCCCCTTCGAGGAGATACACCTGAAAGTGTTGGGGTTCTATTGCACGAATTACGATAAGACCTTCGATTTTTTGGAGAACATGAACCCCTGGTTCCTCACGCCGAGGGTGGCCCGGGAAATTTTCGCCCTGGAGCCGGAGCTGTTCTACAACCTTCCCGACCACGCCAAGAACGAGGAGATGTGCCGCCGGGCCGTCTGGCACGACGGGAGCTACCTGCAATATGTCCCCGAGAAGTGGAAAACGCCGGAGTTGTGCATGGAGGCCATACGGCGCAGTCCCTATGCCATCGCCCACCTGCCCGAGAGCATGAAAAGCCCGGATCTATACATGAGCCTGGTGCGGGAGAACCCGCAAAACCTGAAAGGCGTCCCCCGCGAAGCCCGGACGCCGGAGATGAGCCGGGAGGCTTTCGAGCGTACCTACGGGAAGGACAAAACCGATTTCTCGGTTATCAGCGCGTTGAGCGACCCCGCCCTGGTCTTGCAGGTGTTCCGCGAGCAGGACGACCCGCAGCAGATACACCGGTTGATGAGTGTCCTGCACCTGAACCGCCGGCTTGTAACGGAGGAGGTGGCGTTGGAGGCCGTTCGCAAGGATGCGGGGGTGCTGTACGACATTCCCCAGAGGGCCATCACGCCGCTCGTGGCCGATACGGCCGTGCGGGGCGACCCGAGGATGATCCAGTGGGTTCCGAGGGAGCTTCGCACGGCGGATCTGTGCCTCTATGCCGAGGCCGCCCATCCCGAGTTGCGGGTTTACGTTCCCGACGAAATAGCAAAGGGACGTAATATCTACTCGTTCCACCGTCAGGTGGACGCGAAATTGCGGCAGCCGCTCGAATACGAACAATACAAGACCCTCTACTCGGGCGGCGCGGTGCGTGTGAACAACGTGTGGACGTCGGTTGCGGGTGAGATTGACTGCTGCGAGGTGCGTTACGACCGTAAGACGGAGAAACTCAAACTGCGGATCGTCGAACCGCCCAGGGAGAAGAAGGCGCAGCCGAAGGTCGCGCCCCGCAAACCCGCCCGGGGGCCGAAATTGTAGGACGGCGGGTAGTTCTTTGGCAGGAAGGTTGTTAAAAATCGCACGTGTTGTCGCCGATACCCGAATGAAATCGTTATATTTGCAATCGAATCCTCCGGCGGCGTGCCGCCGGGCGATTTACATACGGAAGGAACACATTATGGTGGGGCATTGAAAACAGCCAAATTTTAATCCGCTCGCAAAATAATGGGTAGTTCTCTTCTTCATCGTCGTGTCTATATGCGTCAAGCGTATGCGATAGCGGCGTGGGGAGAAATTATCTATCGAGTGGATGGGTGCTTGGCTGTACCTCAATGCCGGTATTTAACGTATTCTCACGCCTTTTTCGTATGGTATTTGTCTGAACCTAAAGAAAAGCGATATGGAAACGAAATCGACAAATGAGGTAAAGGGTGATTACGACCGGGTATCGGCGAGTGAATGCCTGGGGTCGCTAATCGAGTTGCACGGGATTGTCATGGAAGACGATCTGTTCGTCATTCCCGATGCGGATGGCACGGCAGTATTATACAATGACGGGAAGATACGTTTTGACGAGATCGCCGACATCGAGGTCGGCTCGGTGTTTGTGGGCATCCTGCTCCGCAACGGCTATCTGTTCTACCTTTCCCGTACCGAACCGCTCAAGACGTGCATATACACGCATGGCGGGTGGGGTTCAATCTCTGAAATTTCTCCCCGTGGCATTGCCGGACATATCGGGCGTGAACTGCACGGGAAGCTGGGCGACCATACGGCGGTCGATTGACGGGAAACAAAAAAATCGGACGGTTGTTTGTACTGCACCCCAAAAGTTGGACACTTTTGGGGTGTTTTTTATGAAATATAATTATGAGATTCGTTTAAAGGCCGTAAAACTGGTACTCGAAGGCGGACTTTCGGTTAGGGAAGCCGGATGTCACTTGGGCTGTGGCCGCTCGCAAGTTCACTTGTGGGTAACATTATTCGAGCGCCATGGCCTTGCCGGCCTTAAGCTGCGCCACGGTAGCTACAGTGCAGAATTTAAGTTGTCAGTTTTGAAGCATATGCACCAAAATCATCTATCTTTGCTGGAGACAGCAGTGCATTTCGGCATTCCGGGCCCTTTTGTTATTCGTCAATGGGAGCGGCTCTATCAAAACCAAGGTGCTGAAGGCCTGCGGCGTAAACCGCAAAGAAGGAGCCGGCCATGAGTAAATCGAAGACTAAAAAAGTCAAACTCAAAACGACTCCGCACGAAGAGTTGCTTAAGGAACTGGAGTATCTTCGTGCCGAGAATGCTTACTTAAAAAAATTGCAGGCCTTAGTCGAGGAGCGCATTGTCCGCGAGAGCGGGAAAGAGCCCAAGCCATCGAAGGACTAAGGCCGCAGTGCCGGCTTTCAGTATTGCTCAAAGCCGCAGGGATGGCGCGAAGCACATTTTATTATCACTTCAGAAAATCAAAACAACCCGATAAATATGCTCGCGAAAAAGAGAGTATTATAAGGTTATATCACGAACATAAGGGGCGTTATGGTTATCGGCGCATTACCGTTGAAATGAATAAGATCGGATATGCGATAAATCACAAAACCGTACTTAAGCTGATGAATATTTGCGGGATAAAAAGTCAGGTCAGGCTCCGTAAATACTGTTCATACAAAGGACAGATCGGACGGATAGCGCCCAATCTTCTGCAACGCGACTTTGCAGCCGAAAAACCGAATCAGAAGTGGGTTACTGACCTTACGGAATTTTCGGTTTGCGGCGTAAAGTTATATCTATCGCCGATTATGGACTTATATAACCGGGAGATTATTAGCTATAAAATAGCTGAACGCCCTAACTTTATGCAGATCATGAAGATGCTGGACGATGCGTTTGCCAGAATACCGGATTCTCCGGGTATTGTCTTGCATTCCGACCAGGGCTGGCAGTATCAGATGAAGCAGTATCAGCTCCGTTTAAGACAGAAAGGTATTACACAGAGCATGTCGCGCAAGGGTAACTGTCTGGATAACGCTGCTATGGAAAGTTTCTTTGGATTATTGAAGTCCGAATTATTATATTTGCAAAAATTCTCATCCATAGACCATTTCCGAAAAGAATTGGAAGAATATATCGACTACTACAATAACAAGCGGATAAAGAAATACTTAAACAACATGAGCCCGGTACAATACCGAACTCATGCCATCTAAACAAATACTAATCCGTCCAATATTTGGGGTGCACTTCAGTTATCGTCCGATTTTTTTCGCGTCGTATTTTCACGGCCGTTGCCTGCCGTGTTCCCGTTTCCGCCTTTGCAGGGCGAGCAGTTGCCGCAACATGTAGGCATGGTTTTCCCCCACGGTATGCCCCGAGGGCATCAGGTAGGGACTTGCGAGGCACTCCCGGCATTGGCGTACCGCCTCTTTTAAGTCGGTAACGGTTATTTCCGCTCCCGTGATGTCTTTAATCTTTGTTTCCATTCTTGTCCTGTTTTTTTGGTTCGTACCAACTGTCCCGGTAATTTTCTCCCACGAGCGAGAAAATTCCGCTCATGCCGCTTTCAGCGGCGAAATTTTTGGCTTCCCATATACCGGAAAACTCTCCCAGCAGCCGGTAGCCGATGAATAATTTGTACTTGCGCATGATTTTATCGTTTTTCCAGGTTGATAATCGGTGTGTTCTTTTGCAGCCATTCCTTCACGCTGTCCATGTTGTATTCGGATGTGATAACCGCCGTTCGGTCGTCGATTTCGGTGAAGCGCGTAGTTTCATACCCGTCGATCCACTGCTTCAGCGTGGCAACGCCCCACACCTGCGGGTCGTCGAACATGGTGTTGAGCCGCCCGATACCCTCGCCGAAGGTTACGAGCAGCGTTTCATAGGAGATTTCCTTGTTTACTTCATTCGTTTTCATATTCTCGCTTTTTACGGGCGGCTTTTGCCGCCCCGAAATTTTTTAATCAGACAAGTTCCACTCTAACCCTGCTCATGTTCGCCCAGAACACGCCGTTGCAGTAGTAGGCGTAGCCGTTATGCCAGTTGCTCCTGCGGCGTATCACGTCCTGCTCGGGTGGTCGTATCTCGATACTCGTGGTGTAGATGTTGTGTCCCACGGTAATGACGAGGTTGCACCTTCGCCATATCTCGGAATGGGTTTTGAACCCGTTTTTCCCCTCGACGAGCGCAAGGGCCGTCTTGACTGCTTCCCGAACTTCCCAATCCCACTCCCCGAAGGGTTTGAGCGGGCGTGCCATGTAGCTTTTATAGATGATTTTCATTGTTATATTTTTTTTTGTAGGGCGGCTTTCGCCGCCCCGATTTTATAATTCGACAATCCTTTCCACTCTGCCGTACAACATGGAGCGTATGCTCGTCTTGTCCACGCCCTTGTATTCCGTGTAATGCCCGTACTGCTTTACCACGAATGTTTTCAGTACATCGACAAAGTTGAAACGATACCCTAAAAGCGGAATGGAGTCCTTGAAATAGGTGTTATGGTTTACCTCACGGGTAATCCAGTCTTTCTCCTCACGGGTGAGCGTTCCCCCGTCATTGAGCCGTTTGCGTAATATGTACGCTTTTGAGCCTGCAAGGCTTTCGAGTGCGGGAACGTCCCACGACACGAATTTATATGCTATTTGGTTCATTCTATTTTGTTTTTGCGGGCGGCTTTCGCCGCCCCGATTTTTATGCTGTCATTCGTTTCCGTATAAGGGACATGTTCCCCTTCATCAGTTTCAGTATTTGCCCGTGGTATGGGGTATTCTTGTTACACACGCCACGGCTCTGCACGACCTCCATGCGTTTTAGGGACACCTCTATCGTTTCGATACGTTTGCCGTCGATTGTGGCCGAGAGTATGAGCGAGTCGGCTTTCAGATAGTATTCGTTGGTAAACACGCAATGGTGCATGGCCTCGCCCTCCTGCCGTATGGCTTCAACGCTGTCCAATACCTTGATGCAGATTTCCCCGTCGGAAAACTCCACTCCGAAAAACCGCCCTTTGGCTTCGACAAACGAGGCTTCCTGTTCCAACGCCTTGCGCCGTTCCTCCTGCCGCCGTTCCATTTGCATGTGCCGCCGTTTTTTTGCCATGTAGAGGTCATGCGCTGCGGGCAGGTCTGCGGGACACACGAAATGGGCGTTATGCAGGTCTTTCCCGAAAAATCGCAGCAGGTCGATGTAGTCGCACCATTCCGTCGGTTTCCCGATAGCGTACCCGTTACGGATGGCGATACGGATGGCCGGCCAATAGTCTGCGATATTGCGGGAGGAACGGGCGAAAAATCGCACGAGTGCCGTTTGTCCCGCTTTAAGCAGCGTTTCGGCCTTGTTCTCCGAGAGCAGCAGGTGGATAAGGTCGAAAGGGGTTACATCGGGGAGTTGTTTGCCGTAGCCGCTTCGGCGCAGTTCGGGGATAAGCCGTTGCCGGGGATAGATGCGTGTGGGCGTGATGTTGTATTTCCCGTCGTTCTCCGCCCGCAGTTCCAATGCGCTCGACCAACTCCACCCGTGAACGAAGAAGCCCATCGGGCGCAGCCGTGCGAAGGTTGCGGAGCGTCCGTCGGGGGCAATCCACCGCTGTACGGCTTCGATATGGGTGTAAACGGGCGTCTGTCCCACTTTCGCCCAACACTCGATATAGACGAAGCGCAGGACTTGAAAACCCTTGCAGCGGGTTACGATGCACAAATACTCGTAATCGTTGAACTTGCGGCGCAGGGTGGTTTCCACTTTCAGCGTGGTGTGGCAGTGCGGACACTCGCACCCTAACAGATTGTCCGTGAGTTCTCCGTTTTCGCTCTGCCACGTGTGGCCGCACTCGGTGCAGGTGATAAGTCCTTTCGGCGTGCGGCGTCCGATATGCTCGATGCAGTTCTTGTACCCCCATTCGATTTGTGCGGGGGTAAGCGGCGGCAGGTGTTTGCTTGCCGCCACGACGTTCTGTTGGAATTTTGTTCTCGGTTTCATAACTAAAATAGACTGGGCATTAGTTTGTTATCTTCGATTTTCTTGGGTTTGGACTTGGCTTTCGCCAACTTGGCGTAGGCTTCGCTCTCGGCCTTCCGTATGGCGTTCCGCCGTGCCTCGGCTTTTTCCTCCTCGGTCAGTTCAACGGTGTGATTGACCACTACCTTGCAACTGACGGGTTTGCCGATGTCGATGTCCTCCTCGTCGTAATAGTGGAGTGCCATAGAGTATATTTCCTCGTCGCAAACCCGTTGCAACCGCTCTGCCGTACTTGGTTGATGATGAAAGTGCAGCAATCGTCAATGTTCTTTTTCGGGTTGGCGTATCGGGGTGCGAAAAGTTCGTCCTCCCGTGCTCGTGCGTCGAGATAGTTCTGTATCGTCAGTTTGAAATAATCTGTTCCTTGTGCCATGATTTTTTGGTATTGTGGGGCGGCGAGCCGCCCCGTGTTCAACATTTATTCGTCCTTTCCGAGAAGCCGCCGCACCTCGTCCTCTTTGGTCTTTTGGAAAATCCATCCCGCTTTCTTCTGCCCGTCATGCGTCAGCCGTGCGTTGAAGCGTCCCCCGAGTGCGTGAAGGGCGTCCTTGACGGGCTTGGTGTCCCCGAATACGGCTATCGCCTTCTCGGAATAGTCCACGATGATAAACCCGCCTTGCACGCTCGTTTCAGTGCGTTCCGCCCGTTTTTCGTCTTTCGGCTCGGGCAGACATATATTCTCCTCGTTTCCTGCGATATATGCCAGCCTGTCGATGTACCCTTCACGGGTGTAGTGGGTCAGTTTGCAGACACTCCACCCGTATTTCGGACTTTTGCCGAGCGTGAAAACGGGATAGCGGTGTTCGTTCTTGGGGTCGTATTCGGAGAGGTGCGCCGTTTGCGGGAAATTGGCCGCCGCCTTTCTCAACTCCCCGAAGCCGTTGCGGGAGGTGGCCGAAAAGCCGAGAATGACGGTACGCACGCTTCGGGTGGTCGAACACTCGTAAGAGGGGTCAGTGTATTCCGTTTCGTTGAGTTCGGCGATGATTACGCCCTGCACCCCTTCGGGCATGATGCGGCGTAACCTCTGCGCCCCTATTTCCGCTATGCGGTCATGCTCGGCTTTCTCTTTGGCGGCGGCGATGGCCTGCGCCGTGGCTTGCTCTTCCGCCTGCCCCACAAGCAAAGCCACCTCGAAAGCGTCCATGAACTCGGGGTTCACGTCGTCGTAGTACCTGCCGATACCGAATGTTTGCGAGAGGGGTCGCAGAATGTCCGTTTGGCTGATTTCCTTTGTTTCGGTATCGACCATGTGGTACACGTAGCCACGGGCGGTGTGTTCCACCTTGTAAACGACGTAACGCTTTCTGCTCGCACCCGCACCGATACCGATGATAACCTGGTTTTCCTTGACTACCTGCACCTGCGTGTCCGTGGTAGTCGCTCCGAATAATGAAATGTACTTTGTCATACCTGTAATAATTTAGAAGATGTGAGTGAATAGGAAATAGAAAAAGCCGGTTAGAGCCACGAGAGAAACAAGGCAGGAGAAAATGCCCCGCAGGATGTCATAACAGAACGTGAAGCCCAAAACGACCCAAATAAAGTCGATACCCCACACGTGGAAGCCCAAAGCCACCGCCCCGACCTTTACCGCCAACCCGACCTTTGCCTTTATGCCAAGTGGAAGGTTGGAGGATTTCTGTTTCCATTTATTTTTCTCTTCGTTTCTCATAACCTTTGACTTTTTTTTTATGCCGTAGCGGAGCCGGTATGGATGGAATCTGTTTCGGTAGCATCAAAAGGTGTCGGGGATAGCTGCTGCAAGATTTTGTCGGAAAATACGCTCGCCCGCAGGGAAAGAGGAAGATTTTGCGGCAAACCGCCCCGCGGCCCGATCTTGCAGCAGCGTGAGCCCCGTAACTACCTTTGCTACTGACAACAGATTTCCATACCGCGCTCCGCGGCATGAAAAAAAAGAGAGGAAAAGGTTATGGGAGAGAAACGGGGAGAAAACGATATGCCGTGAACGCTCGCGAAAGTCGGTTCACGGCTCACCCTGCATGGAATGATAAATCGCCCGCGAACATTTCCTTTCACGGGCGATTGGCGTATCGGAGCGTGCCGATCCCGTATCGGCGGAGGATCGTTTCCGCCGGACGTGGCGCCACTCGCTGCCACTTTTAAGACGGATACGTCCATATGCCACTGGCTGATAACAAGATACTGTCCATTTGTGTACTTTTGGGCATCCGGGAAACAAAAAATGAAACAGAACATGGAAATAATAAGTATGGACGTGAAGGCTTTCGACGCGCTGGCAGGGCACGTGGAAGCCATTGAAAGAAAAGCCGAGGCGTTATGCCGCAGGCAAGAGGACGTGAGTTTGAAAAAATGGCTGGACAACCAGGATGTCTGTGACGTGCTGGGTATATCGAAACGTACCCTGCAAACCTACCGGGAGAAAGGGTTGCTGCCTTTCAGCCGCATCCGTCACAAAATCTTCTACAAACCGGAAGATGTCGGGAAACTGCTGCAATCGTCGCACTATCCTAATACCGCCGCGTTATGAGCCATTATTTCATCGACAAGCACGATCCGCGTGTGGCGGATCTCTTCCGGCGTTTGGAAAAGGCCGGCAAGGCACTGGATAAACTGGAATCCTCCGGAGGCCGGACACTCAAGGGAGAGCGGTTCGTCACCGACGAGGAATTGTCCCGGCTGCTGAAAATCAGCAGGCGTACATTGCAGGAATACCGTACGGCGCGGATCATTCCCTATTATTTGATTCAGGGCAAGGTACTATACATGGAATCCGAGATACAGAAATTCCTGGAAGATTCCCGGAAGAAATGTATCGGGGGACAGGAATGGGTATAAAAGAAGAACGGCCAACGTTTTGGCTGTTCTTCTTTTTCAGTTCAATATCGTGTTCATACCGGGGAGCTGCCAGACGACAGCAGTCGTCGTGGCCCTTCGGACAAGCCACCGTCGGAAGGCTTCGGCATTCCCGGATTTTAAGCGGAAAGCCAGCGCGGCGATCATTTCGAGCGAATACAGCTCGACAATACCGCCGTCACGGTTGCGCTCCCGGCGGTAAACCCTCTCCTCACAGAGTATGCCGCTTTTGAGTATGGAGCGGATGTTGCTCCCCACGGCAGGAACGAAGACTCCGAACAGGTCGGCAATCTGGTGGCGCGTGAGCCATACACGGTTCTCCGGCGTGTGGATTTCCACCCGCCCGTTTTCAATGCTGATAGGTTCTCTTGTCGTCATAGTCATACAAATTTATCAATTTTGTTATACTGTTCAACCGTTTACCGTTATAATATCTGCCGTTTCCGGTTCGTCCTCCTCGTAGAGATTTATTTTCCGGCCTTTGGTCTGTTCTTTCAGCCGTTTCATGTCCTCGTCCACCTTGCGGTCGGTCACTTTGGCGTAAATCTGCGTGGTGGAAATGCTCTTGTGTCCCATCATGCGGCTGACAGTTTCGATAGGCACACCCAACGAGAGCGTGATATGTGTCCCGAAATTGTGCCTCGCCTTGTGAAAGGTCATGTCGAAGCCGTATGTCCGTCCCAGTTCTCTGGTGAGCTTGATGAGATACCCCCGGCAATAGAGATTGAAAATCCTGTCGCTTTTACGCTCGTGGCGGTATTTCTCGATGATCTGCAACGGCACGTTCAGCAGGCGGATGGCCGAGGGCGTTTCGGTCTTCTGGCGCCGGATGTGTATCCAGTACGTTCCGTCGTCCGACTGCGTGATGTCTTTTTCGGACAAGCGTTTCAGGTCGGCGTAGGACAACCCCGTGAAGGTAGCGAAGAGAAACCAGTCCCGCACCCGCTGGAGGTTGGGTTTATCGACGGGAGTTTCCATCAGCTTTTTGAGGTCTTCGAGTTTCAAATGGCGGCTCTTGCGCCGGGGCAGTTCCGGGTGCAGCTTCCCGTAAGGGTCGCGCCGGAGTGTACCCTGACTGACAGCCCGCTTGGTCATTTTCTTCAACCGGTAAAGATGCTCGTGTACTGTCTTGGGTTTCATTTCACGATCTGTACGCAGGAATATTTCAAAATCATCGTAGAACTCCCGGTCAAGGCTCCGCAACGCTACATCCTCCTTTTCCTTCCTTTTTTTCACGAAGGAGGCTAAAATATTATAGGAGTTCTCGTAACTTTCATAGGTTTCTTCCTTGCGATCCACGCCGACACGCTTGCGGAACTCCTCGTTATGCTCGCGGAACAAGGCAAGGAGGGTGAACGGTTTCTGCCCGATTCCTTCCACGGCGTTTTTGACCAGCTCGGCCGTCACGAAACCGAGGCTTTTACGAATATGACGGTAATGTCCGGTGATTTTTTCGGTCAGTTTCTCTATTGCCAGGTTTACCGTTCGGGCGTTCTCGCTTCGTCCGTTCGCCCTTTTGGTTTCCGGATTCCAAAGCGATGGCTCGACAAACGCGTTGATATTGATCGGGGCCGACTTGGCGTCGATGCTTACCTTGCATAACAATTTACATGTTCCGTCCTTGCGGACTTTCGTGCGGTTGATGTAGAACAGCAGGGAGAACGTGCTGCGGCGTTTTATCTCTTTATTATTCGTTTCCATAATCGTTGTGAATTTGATTGTCAATGATAGATTAAATAGCTACGGAGAAGCGGCCGGCAATCTTTTCCTCTAAAGACCGGGTATCCATGTCGATCTTGTCATCGGTCACTTTGGCGTAAATCTGCGTCGTGGAAATGCGGCTATGCCCCAGCATTTTACTGACGGTTTCAAGCGGGACACCATGCGAAAGCGTGATCTCGGTGGCGTAGGTATGGCGTCCGCAGTGAAAGACGAGCTTCCGTTCAATTCCGCAAATGGCGGCAATACGTTTCAGTGTCCGGTTGAGTTCGTTGTTGCTGTACATCGGCAGCAGTTTTCCTTCCGGGGCCATATCCCGGTACTTGTCGAGGATGAGCAACGGGATGTCGAGCAACGGCACTTCATAGTCGATTTTCGTCTTCTTGCGGGCGGTCTTGATCCATACCTCACCGTCCTCGGCCACTTCCAGATCCTCCGTCGTCAGGCGGCACATGTCCCCGTAAGGGATACCCGTGTAGCAGGAGAAGAGGAACAGGTCGCGGATATGGTAGAGTTTCGGGTCGTGCAGGGGTGTGGTCATCAGCCGTTGTAACTCCGCTGCGGTAAGGTATTTCTGTTCCCGCTCGGGATGTTCGGCTTCATAACCCGCGAACGGGTCGGCAGTGATAATCCCTTCCGCGATGGCTTCCCCGACAATCGTGTTCAACCGTGTGACAAGCAACACGATAGTTCCCAGGGCAAAGCGGCGCTCCGTGCGTAGGTAGAGGTCATAGTTGTCGATGAATGAACGGTTCAGGGCCGTGAAAGGAACATCCGACAACTTGTATTTCTCCTGGATGAAAGCAGCCACACAGTTACAAGCATAGCGGTAAGATTGCGCTGTTCCCTTTTCCCGGTTCACGCCGACACGTTTTTCGAAATGTTCGATGAACGTCCGGAAATAACCCAACAGGGTTTCCTGCCCGAAAG
This sequence comes from Parabacteroides sp. AF48-14, assembly GCF_003477465.1. Lineage (NCBI taxonomy): Bacteria > Pseudomonadati > Bacteroidota > Bacteroidia > Bacteroidales > Tannerellaceae > Parabacteroides > Parabacteroides sp. AF48-14. The sequence goes on along the minus strand of NZ_QUDI01000001.1, from coordinate 269,313 downwards.
CCGTCCCCAACAACAGATTCCTTATTTCTTCAGCCGTTACATTCTCACGGGTGGCTGACAGTTCGTCATAAATGGAAATGGCTGAAGCTCGCAAATCGTCCAGTTGCCGGTTGATTTCCCGCGCGGCGTTACTTTTACCCGTGGCACGTCCGGATGCCCACAGTGCAGCGGGTACGGACATTTTCGCACTAAAAGCCGCTTCTGAAAATTTGCCGACAACAAGTTTCGCCATGACCGGGCAATGTCCCTCGTCATTCATTTCGCTCTTTTTGAGGTAGAACGTAACCGTTACATCCGTCTGTTTCATAACTCTATTTTTTTTATGTTGCAAAATTACTTGATATATAGCTATTTACAGTTATGAAAATTATAGCGGAACAAAGAATAAAACCCCGGATGCCGGTAACATAACCTGTATTTCCATGAAAAACGGAAAAAAACGGTTATCTTTACGGGCAAAATATAGGGTTCTTTGCATGGTGAACGGTAAAACCGCAGGTGGTCAAGCGTTATTTTGCCGGATTATCCGGGGCTAAAAAAGGTAACGGATAAGTAGCAAATCTTTCTCTTAACCTTTCATTATCCTGCATTTTAGCGATTTGGAAAGGTATAGAAGAATTTGGCTTAACTCTCCTCAATACCAAACACTTACTTTATTTATCCAAATTTTGCCGTTTTTTTGCGAGTTCTCTTTATATTTGTCTGACAATAAACAAGAAATCGTATGAACAATCCATTTGTAACAAACGGTTATGTGTCGCCGAAGTATTTTTGTGACCGGGAAAAAGAAACAGCTAAAATTGTTTCACTCCTGACAAATGAAAATAACATCGCACTCATTTCTCCCCGCCGTATTGGTAAGACTGACCTGTTACGGCATTGTTTCCAACAACCGGAAATAAAAGAGAAATATCATACATTTATCATCGATATTTATGCAACCAGCTCTGTCCGTGACTTCGTTAATGTTTTTGGCAAAGCCATCTTGGATGAATTACGTCCGAAAGGGAAATCAGTCTGGAACAGCTTCTTGAATATTCTTGCATCATTACGTTCGGAAATCACATTTGATATAAACGGACAACCTACATGGGGAATCGGATTAGGCGCCATCACCAATCCGAGTGCTACTTTAGATGAGATTTTTTCTTATCTGAATCACGCCGACAGACCCTGTTTGGTAGCGATTGACGAATTTCAGCAAATAACCAAATATGCAGATGATGCCAATATTGAAGCCGCATTAAGAACTCACATTCAACGTTGCCCCAATGCACATTTTGTATTTTCGGGTTCTCACCGCCATTTAATGGGAGCGATGTTTACTTCCCCGGCACGTCCTTTCTATCAGTCGGTTACTTTGATCAATCTTGCCCCTATTTCTTTGGAGAAATATACTGAATTCTGTTGCAGGCATTTTACGCAAGAAGGGAAAGAATTATTGCCGGAAGTTGTAATCAACCTGTATAAACGCTTCGAGGGCATAACCTCCTACATGCAGAAAGTGATGAACATTCTTTTTACCATGACCCCGGAAGGAGGAAGATGCTTACCTGAAATGACAGATATCGCAATTAAAGATATTCTTGATCTTTCGTCAGACACTTATGAAACATTATTATATCAAATGCCTGAAAAACAACGAGCTGTTTTCCAAGCCATAGCAGCAGAGGGAAAGGCTGAAGCCATATCCGGCGGCAATTTTGTACGCAAATACCGTTTGATATCCGCAAGTTCAGTATCATCAGCAGCAAAAGGTTTGCTGGAAAAGGATTTCATCACTTTTGATAAAGGGATCTATCAAGTTTATGATCAATTTTTCTTGCTTTGGTTGCGCTACAAAGAAGGGGGGGTATTGTAAAAAAACGGCATAAACGGATATTCTTGTAGTTAATGTATTCTTGTTGAAAATCTCCGTTTTTGGATGAAAAGTACAAGTGTCAATAAAATATCAACAAAATAATCACAGAAAGAAGGAAAGAAATTTGTATTATTGCATCTATAACAACACACATATATCATTTGCAAGATGAATCATATATTAGTTTTTTCAATATTAGTTTTTTGTTTGTCCTGTCAAAAGAAACAAGAAGAAAAAGGTTTAGAGAAGGAAATTAGGTTTTCTACAAATGTTTCTGATATTCCTATAGATACTTTGTTTGAAGATATAAAATATACTCCGTTGGAATTGACTGATTCGTCTTTAGTCGGTGATATTAAACGTATTGTATTATACAATACAGATCTGTATATTTATGACAGGTCAGATGGAATTATCGTTTTTGATATGAATGGAAAATATAAATATAGACTTCAGCATAAAGGAAATGGTATAGGAGAATATGCTTATATGTTCAATTTTAATATGAATAACCAAGGTGATATTTCGATAATATCACGTCCCTCATTTATTTATACTTATACGAATGATGATCAGTTTGTATCCAGGATTATGTTAGAAGGAGTATCGATAAAAGATATTTATTATTTAAATGACAGTACGCTACTCGTTCGTTCTGCTGATGATCAAGATGGCTATAAAATTAATATTGTAGACATGAATAAAAAGCAGATAACTCATTCGTATCATCCAATACAAGGACGTATGCTTGATTTTTGCATGAATGATTGTTTTACAACCTACAACGGAAAGTTACTTTTGAATACATATCAGAGTTTGGATATTTACGAATTGACAAAAGACAGCCTTTCTATTCGCTATACAGTGAATGTTTCCGGAAAAGTACCTCCAAGAGATTTTTGGGATCGTAAGATACCTGATTGGCAGTTGATAGCAGAATGGGAAAGTAGTAATTTTATTGCTCATATACCTTGCTTTACCGAAACAGATCGTTCAGTATTGCTCCGTTATGAAGGAAAATCAGAAGAATCGAAAGGATATGCTTTTGTAAATAAGAAAACAGCGCTCCCGTATGTTTTCAAAAAAATCATTTGGGACGATAAATTCCGCTGGGAACCGGAATTTATGTATCCGTTGAACGACGGTTATGTTGCCATTTGTTTATCAGCATCTGTTCTTCTTGAGCAAGGTAGTGAAACAATGAAGGAACGATTCCCTAACTTGCATGAAGAAAGTAATCCTATTTTGATGTTGGCAAAAGTAAAATAAAAGTAAATGGTAAATTCTATCTTTGCATGGGATGTTTCATGGAAAACACAGTAGAAAGACGAGGCAACAATGCCTCAGTCTTTCACTCCAAAGAAGTTTTACCGAAGCAAAGAGGCAACAACGATTCGGCACTCTCCGCTATAATCACCTCTTTTGTTCCGCATAACAGCACCTTCATCGGTTTGCCGTAACGTTGTTCCGTTTCCAACAAGACTTGGCGACAGGCGCCACAGGGTGAAATGCTTTCAACCTGGCGGCCATTTGTGGCGGCAGCAATGGCAAGCGCAACAACCGGGACATCCGGATACCGATGGCCGGCATGAAACAAAGTCACCCGCTCCGCACACAAACCGGACGGATAGGCGGCGTTTTCCTGATTGCTTCCGGTCACAATCGTACCGTTTGCCAACAGGGCGGCTGCCCCTACATGAAACTTCGAATAAGGGGCATACGACCCTTCCGTAGCCTTTACGGCTGCTTGCATCAACGGCAATTCTTCATCCGGCAACTCGACAAGCGGATATATTCTGATTTTTGTTTCCAGTTTGATCTCTTTCATAAGGCAACATTTAAAGTGATATTGGCAAAAATACTAAAAATTAAGCCATAATTTGAACGCAGAGAGTTTTTCTTCGCTAATCGTCACTTTGGTTTTATAAGGCGGACGTACCGTTACTACGATCTTTCCGTTAAAATAAGGTTCCGCATGGTCGATAGCATCAATGCAAACAATGATCTGCCGATTAGCCCTAAAGAAACAGGCCGGATCCAATTGATCCGTCAATTTATTGAGAGATAAATCAATGATATGTTCCTGACCATTTTTCGTAACAGCAAATGTCACCTTGTTTTCCGAATAAAAATAGGCAATATCGTCAACCCGTAACGTCCAAAAACGATCGACTCCTGAAATCAGGAAACGAGACCGGTAACGTTTTTCCTTCTGTTGCAGTGCATCAAGTAAAGTCTCCAGATAATCCTGCGATTTGACATATTCGCCCCCCAGCAATGTCTCATATTTCAGAATGGCATCCGAAAGACGCTTTTCGTCTACCGGCTTCAGTATATAATCGATACTGTTGACAGCAAATGCCCGAACCGCGTACTGATCATAAGCAGTCGTAAAGATAACAACCGAAGTAGGTTTGGCTACCGAAAGAAAATCAAACGAATTGCCGTCTGCCAACTGTATATCGAGAAAGATAATATCCGGATGCGGGTGTTCCCGGAACCATAGGACCGCTTCGTCTACACTGCCCGGCAGGACAGTTACGTTCCACTCCGGACGCAGGCGCGTCACCATCGAATTCAACAAACGGGCCGCCGGTACCTCATCTTCTATTATGACTACATTCAATTTATTCATACCAACAACGGAACTTTTACGATAAACATTTCTTTTTCATGTAAGGCCCGGATTTCCTCACCCAACATCAGCTTGCACCGATTTGACAAATTCTTCAACCCGATACCGGACGATTTCCTGCTTTTACGGGGCTGTACAGGGTTGGCAACGACCAGACGATCTTCCTGCACGAAAATATCGATCTTCATCGGCCGGGCAGAGGTAATCGTATTATGCTTGATCACATTTTCCACCAACAATTGTAAAGTAAGCGGAGGAAGCATCGCCTCCGTCAGGTCGGCAGGGATATCGCACACACAACTGATACAATCTCCCAGCCTCACCTTATGCAGAAACAGATACGAATCCAGGAACTCCAGCTCTTCTCCGAGTGAGACCAGCGTTTTATCCTGGCTTTGCAGGACATACCGATATACACTGGATAAGTTTTTGGTGAAACGGACCGCATTATCAGGATTGTATTCGATTTCGGCAATCAACGTGTTCAAGCTATTGAACAGGAAATGAGGATTCAGCTGGTTTTGTAAAGCGGTGTAGCGTGCCGTATTGTTTTCCTTTTGCAACGCTGCGGCTTCCTGCTGCAATTTCAATGTGTTCTGGATAGAACGGTTCGCCAGCAACAAGCCTAAAATAACCAACTCGACCAACCAGACGACCAGCAGAATACGCCACCCTCCATTGGGGAAGATAAGCGGATCATCCATACCGACCAGCATCTTGGCTACGACCAGCAGACTGTAATTCAATAAGAGCAACAACAACATTACGATCGCATAGATCACAACTATTTTCCATCTTTTCCGAATGTTCAACGCATACTGATCATTCATCCACGAACTGATCCTCAACGTCGAATACCCCAAGACATTGAAAGCTGCCACAAAGAATACAAACGCCCCTTTCGAATACAGAACATCCGCCACATGGGCGGATAGTTCCGTATAATTTACGAGTAAGAGATAGGAAAAAGCTCCTAACCCGGAAAACAACAAACCATATAAAATTGCATTCCACTTCATACCCGTTTCATCCAAATTACAGAATATTTATTTCACACACAATCAATATTTATTTAACGCCTTTATCAACCCGGAATAATAGCCCTGGGCAAGTGCTTTGGCTTGTACGTAATTTAGCTGCGAAGTCTGCCGGTACGCCTGTGCTTCTATCACTTCCACTACCGATATTTTCCCTTCCGCGTAACGCTCCAAGGCCATCCGCTCGTTCTCGCGCGCTTTCCCCAACGAGTTTTCTGCCAGTTCCACCTGTTCAAGCGCCTGGGACAAAGAGGTGCGGGCTGTTTGCACTTCAAGGTTCACCTGATCTTCAACTTTGTTGATCTGATCGTTTGCCATACCAATTTTCATTGTAGAGGCCCGCTTCTCATTCCTGCGTTTTCCCCACTCGAACAAAGGTACGGACAATTTGGCATATACCACATAGTTAGGATCCAAATCCGCACGAAAATCATAACCCGGAGACGAGTAACTCCCGTCCAGCCCGATGTATAACTGTGGTTTGTAGCGGGAATCCGTCAACCTCAATGAGCTTTCCGCCATCTTCAACTGATCGTATGCCATACGGATCTCCGGTCTTCCTGCTCCGTCCGATATCCAGATATCATTCGTATAGCCGACCTCCGGAATGCTTCGGTCTATTTCGGTCGGATCCTGCAAATTCACTCCGATCAACGAATTAAGGGCCATACGGCCTGTCTCGAAATTACTTTTTGCCTGCAACAACTGATATTCCGCCTCATTCTTCTTTACCTCGACCATCAGTAATTCTTGCCGGTCAACCAAGCCCGCCTCTACCCGCTCGCGAATCGTTTGCTCTAAGGTAGACATCGAATTGCGGTACTCAAGCGCCACATCGACAATTTCCCTCCGCGCCACCGTATTCCAATATTGCATATCTGTCTGGTAACAGACAGCCGAGCGAAACAATTCTTCCTGATTGGAGGCTAACGAATGACGATGTCCGGCCATACGGATCGATTCCAGAATCCGCCCTCCCGTATAAACAGGTTGAAGCAAAGAAAGGGAAACACCGTATTTCAAGTCACGGCCTTCAAACGTCATCGGTTGTTCAAGGGCAGGAAGATCCAATGTCAACTGGATCGGTTGCCCGGTATACTGGAAATTGGCATTTCCGGACAGCTTTGGTTTCCAGTCAGCCTTCGCCGCTTTTTCCAGCTCGATGCTGGCCGAAATATTCTTATCTGCCGATTTCAGATCATGGCTGTATTCCAAAGCCATAGACCGGTATTTCTTTAGCAATGAGCTTTGTTGGGAATAAGAAACTCCGGTCCAGAGCAGGAACACACTTATCAATAGATACTTTTTTCTCATATCTGTTCTTTTTTTACCTTATAAAATAGAGTATACAATGCCGGGGTTACAAACAAAGTCAACAGTGTGGCAAACGTCAAGCCGAAAATAATAGTAGCAGCCATCCCTCCGAACGCCACATCGAAAAGAAGCGGAACCATTCCGAGGATAGTAGTCGTTGCAGCCATCAGTACCGGACGTGTTCGGGAGACGGTAGCTTCGACAACCGCCGTGTACGGGGTAACACCTTTCTTTCGCTGTACGTTGATTTCATCCAGCAACACGATCACATTCTTTATAATCATCCCCAACAGGCCCAGCCAACCGGCAATAGGGAAAAAGCCGAAATCAAAACCGGTCAACAACATTCCTACTGCCACTCCGATCAACGACAGGGGTAAAACACAAAGGATAATTACCGGTTGCCGGAAGTTTCCGAACAAAGCGACCAAGACAACCACCAACATCAAGAATGCCAGCGGAAAAAACTTGGCTATCGCCTGCATGGCTTCTCTTTGGTCCTTATATTGAGAGTCCCAGAAAAAAGAATATCCTTCCGGAAGTTTCATCCGTTCCACCTCATGACGTATCTCGCCATGTACCTCCGCCATCGTGTACCCCGGTTTCACACCGCACATGGCAGACATGGACAATTGCCGGTTATAGGTACGCACTTGCGGAAACTCCCAGGTTGTTTCAATCCGCTCAGTCACTTGCGATAAAGGAGCCGACCGTTCGCCGTTCCATACGGAAAAGTTTCCTAACGAACGGGCATCCGTCACCTCCGCCCCATCCGATTTTAACAGGACAGGAACCTTTTTCTCATTATCACGATAAATACCGACCAGCGTTCCATCGTTGATAGATTTGACGGATTCCATCATCGAAGCTTTTGTTATGCCTAACGCGCCTGCTTTTACCGGATCATAGACCGGACGGATCATCATCGACATATTTCCCCATTCATTACGGGCATCGGCCACTTTCGGATTACGCCGCATAATCTCTATAGCCTCTCCGACCAACGAATCCAACACTTGCGGGTCCGGTCCGAGGAAACGGGCTTCTATCACCGCCTCAGTCAGCGGACTCAACTCAAACTTATTGACTTTAATCAGCGGACCCGGAAAACGTGTACGAATCGAGTCCTGCAGCAAGGCATGCAATTCCCGCGACTCTTTGGAGGATTTACATTTGACCAGAACTTGTGCATAATTGGACTGCGGCCCAAACGACACATTAGAGAGATAATAGCGCGGGGGTGTACGCCCGACATAAGTTGAAATCATTTCTGTTTGCTCATACTCCCGGATATAATCCGCCATTTCCGTCGCCAACCGGTCCGTCTCTTCTATCTTCACGCCTTCCGGCAACCAGATATCCAAGGTGAAATATTGTTTATCCAAGGCCGGGACAAACACTTTCGGGATAAACCTGAAGCTCCAGGCTGACAATACCAGCATCACAACCAAACTACCGAGCGTAACTGTCCGGTGCCGGATCACCCAATGCAGGGAAGAGCGGAACTTCTCATAATATTTACCGGAAAACAACGAATCCTGCAACTCTTCGGGACGCGGGCGGCGGACGTATTCCTGAATAAAGAAAGGCGTCTGCGTCAAAGCAAATATCCAACTAAACATCAACGAAACGCCGATAACGACCACCAACGAAGACAACAGTTCGCCGGTGATATGAGGCGAATAATAAATAGGCAGGAAGGTCAGGATCGCAATCACGGTAGCCGCCAGCAAAGGAAGTGCCGTTGCCGAACAAGCCCGCATAATCGCCACCCGTTTACGCATACCGCGCTGCATATTGACCAATGCCGAGTCCGACACAACAATCGCATTATCGACCAACATTCCCATCGCAATAATAATAGCCGCCAACGACATTCGTTGCAAAGCGATTCCCGATCCGAACATCACGATCAAAGTCGCGAAAATGGAAAAGACCAATCCGCTCCCGACGAGAATACCGTTCTTAAATCCGATAAAGAACAACAGGATCGCCACAACGGTAACAACCGATATGATCAGATTGAGGATAAAGCCCTGATTGGCGACATCCGATTCGTAACCCTGGTCGTATATGGATTGCAATTCGAATCCTTCGGGCATGGTTTCGGTTAGCTTGCCGATACAGGTTTTCACTGCTTCCGCCATATCCACCACATTTCCCGTCGGGACGATAGAGATGGCAATTCCGACAGCCGGCTTGTCATCTATCCGCATCAGGTTGGAGGCCGGTTGCTGATAACTCTCTTCGATCGTCGCGACATCGGCCAGACGGAAATGCTCTCCGGTACGCGAAACGATCGTCAGGTTCCGGATATCATCCAGCGAATAGAAATTACCGGTCGATTCGATCCGGATACGATTCTGTCCGGCATCGATGCCACCGGCATCCACCACCCGGTTCTGGGCATCAAAAGCATGGGCGATATCGGCTGTCGTAATACCGCTACGTGCCATCACGGAGGGACTTACAGACACATCGACCGTTGGCGTCCTGACTCCATATATTTCAATTTTAGCGACATCTTTAACCTTCAGCAGTTCGTTCTTGATCCGTTTGGCCTGGTCTTCCAGTTCACGATACGTATAACGGTCTCCCGTCAGGCCATAAAACACGCCCAGAACATCACCGAAATCGTCATTCACAATAGATGTACCGGCGCCAGCCGGTAACTTTCCCTGTACATCGTTCACTTTCCGGCGTAGCTTGTCCCACAATTGCTGCATCTCATCGGCACGGATTTCCTTTTTCACATAAACTGTAATTTTTGATAACCCTGCACGATTCTCCGTCTTCAGATAATAGAGTTCGCCAAGCGATTGAATCGCTTCTTCCAGCACATCCGTCACCTGCGACTGCACTTCCATCGGAGAAGCCCCCGGATAAGGCGTCAGTACCAAAGCCTGCTTAATCGTAAAAGGAGCATCTTCCAGCTTTCCCATTTTGACATACGAGAAAAGCCCACCGGCCAGGACTAAGACCAGCAACAGCACCGTGACAGCTTTCTTTTGCAGAAAATACTTGATCAGCTTCATCGTTTTCCTCTTTCTGAAATTGATACTTCCATTCCGTCCGACAAGAAACGAAGTCCGCTTGTCGCCACGACCTCATCCTTCTGCAACCCCTCTTCTATCCGGACAGTCCCGTCCGGCAACAATTCACCGACCGTTACAGGCTGCCGGGCAACACGGTTTGTTTCAGGATTTACTACCCAAACATAATCCCCTACCGAAGGACGATGACAAAGGGCAGCCTGCGGAATGGTTATATTCCCGGAAACCACAGGGGCAGATTTCAGGAAAGCCTTTCCGGACATACCGGACAACAATCTGTTATCCTCATTCGGCAAGATAGCCGTCAACAGATAGGACAGATTATTGCGGGTCGTTCCTTTGGATATCTCGACCACGCCTGCTTTATATATTTGATCGGGTTGTGTATCGAAACGCAGGCGGATCGTATCGCGGGGCTGTATGGAACAGGCGATATCCTGTGTCACATAGACTTCTATTTTAAGCCGGTCGATATCGATAAAAGAAATCACAGGTTGGGAAGCTTTTACATCCTGAAACTTTTCCAGATAAACCTCTCCGACATAGCCATCGAACGGAGCGAGCAGTTTCGTGTCTTCCAACTCATTCACGGCTGTTTCGAAAGCAGCTTTTGCCGATGCATAATCCGCTTTAGCTTTCTCATATACACTGGCCGCCATATTTTCTTTCTCAAACAAAACCTGTATACGCTCATATTCGGCTTTTGCTTGCAGAAACACAGCTTCCGCACGGTTACGGCGAATCCGGAAATCACGCGGATCGATACCGGCTATAATACTCCCACGCCTATACCGGTTACCGGTATACACGTCAAACTGGTCGACCGGACCGCTCACACGAAAAGAAAGTTCGGAGGTCCGGAACGGTTGGGCGATAAAGGCAAACTCCGTATCGCCATCCATAGAAACGGATGATACGCGGGCCGTATTCACCTCTATGCCCTGCTCTTTTTTTATATCCTTATCTTTACAGGAGACAAACAACAGGGCAATGCCTACAAGCAGGACGGGATTCAATCTAATCTTCATATCTCATCTTTTAAATTCCGTCCAAAAGTAAAAGACCTTTTCTGCTGTTATAGGAAATTAGTTTCCGAAACCGGAAAAAACACTTCCGAAAAAGAAATTCAGCCTGCCGGAACAAAAAGTTTCAGCATATTCGACCCTGTGAAACTTTTGTTTCATCGGCATGGAACTTTAGTTTCTCCGAGATGGATTTTTTGTTTCTTCGGCATGAAACTTTTAACCAATGCCAGAAATAATTATCTTTGTCTCTGAAATAATTACAATAACAGATCAGTCATGCGATTAACACTACGAATTCTTTCCATACTTGTGATATTTTCCATTACAGGGACAGTTCTGGCAGCAAGCCAGCGGAAAGTTCCGTCATACGAAAAGTACATCAAACAATATAGCAACCTGGCCATCCAGCATCAAAAGAAATACCGCATACCGGCGAGTATCACGCTTGCGCAGGGCTTGCTGGAATCCGGCGCCGGGCAAAGCGAACTGGCGCGCAAGTCGAACAACCATTTCGGCATCAAATGCCACTCCGACTGGCGGGGCGGACGCGTCTATCATGATGACGATCTGCGGGGAGAATGTTTCCGTAAATATAAGAATCCGGAACAATCGTATGAAGACCATGCCCGTTTCCTCGTTGATCGTCCGCGCTATGCTCCCCTGTTCAAACTAAAGGTTACGGACTACAAAGGTTGGGCACGGGGCTTGCAGAAATGCGGGTATGCAACCGACCGGGCTTATGCCAACCGGTTGATCAAACTGATCGAGGACTACGAACTCTATCGTTACGACACCGCCAAGGGGGGCGCATCGAAACCCGCCAAACAGCCTGCCCGCGTCTCCAAATACACGGTTTACCGGACAAACGGATTGCTGTATGTTTACTCCAACGGACGGGATAGCTTCGACGATATTGCCGCCAGCCTCGGTTTCCGGGTGAAAGACCTGAAGAAGTATAACGAGGTGCCGGAAGACTTCCCGTTACAGAAAGGCGACATCGTCTATCTGGAAAAGAAAAAGAAGAAAGCCGACAAGCCGAATTACGACCATGTCGTACAGGTGGGCGAATCCATGCATAGCATTGCACAGAAGTACGGAATACAGATCAAGAGCTTATATAAAATGAATAAAAAGCACTATGATTATATTCCCGAAGAAGGAGATGTTCTAAAACTTAGATAAGTAAGACAAAAAAATAGTATCTTTGCAGGCAAATTTCAGAAAAAAATGAGTGACCAACGTTACAACCTACGCGGGGTATCCGCTTCGAAAGAAGATGTTCACAATGCAATAAAGAACATCGACAAGGGAATATTTCCCAAAGCATTCTGTAAGATCATCCCCGATATCCTGGGTGGTGATCCCGAATATTGCAACATCATGCATGCCGACGGAGCCGGAACCAAATCATCCCTGGCCTATATGTACTGGAAAGAGACCGGGGACTTGTCCGTCTGGAAAGGCATCGCACAAGACGCATTGATCATGAACATCGACGACCTGCTGTGCGTAGGTGCAGTCGACAATATATTAGTTTCCTCGACAATCGGCCGCAACAAACTGCTGATACCCGGAGAGGTGATCTCCGCCATTATCAACGGGACGGACGAACTATTAGCCGAACTCCGTGAAATGGGAGTCGGTTGCTATGCGACAGGCGGAGAGACAGCGACGTGGGCGACCTGGTTCGCACCATCATCGTCGACAGTACGGTTACCTGCCGCATGAAACGCGCCGACGTGATCGACAACAAGAACATCAAAGGTGGTGATGTGATCGTGGGAATGGCTTCCTTCGGACAGGCCACTTACGAAAAAGAATATAACGGTGGAACAGGCAGCAACGGTTTGACCTCTGCCCGCCACGACGTATTTGCCAAGTATCTGGCTAAAAAATATCCGGAAAGCTATGACGCTGCCGTACCGGATGAATTGGTTTACTCCGGCGGTTTGAAACTGACGGACCGGATCGAGGAATTAGGTATCGACGCCGGTAAGTTAGTGCTTTCCCCTACCCGCACATATGCTCCGGTAATTAAGGTGCTGCTGGACAAGCTGCGCCCGCAGATCGACGGGATGGTACACTGTTCCGGCGGTGCACAGACCAAAGTCATGCATTTTGTTGAAAACAAACGGATCGTTAAAAACAACCTCTTCCCCGTTCCTCCCCTTTTCCGGATTATCCGGGAACAGAGCGGTACGGACTGGAGCGAGATGTACAAAGTATTCAATATGGGACACCGTATGGAAGTCTACATCGCGCCTGAATATGCAGAAGAAGTGATCAGCATCTCGAAAAGTTTCGGCATAGATGCACAGATTGTCGGCTTTGTCGAGGAAGCGGAAAAGAACGAATTAATCATCGAAAGCGAGAATGGTCGCTTTACCTATAATTATAAATGGCCGAAAGCAATTTATTAGAGAAGTTAGACGGATTGGTGAGCCGTTTTGAGGAAGTCGGTACGTTAATTACCGACCCGGCAGTTATTGCCGACATGAAACGGTTCGTCAAATTAAACAAAGAATACCGCGATCTGGAAAAGATCGTTGCCGCTCGTGAGGAGTATGTCAAGACATTGAACGGTATCAAAGAGGCCCGCGAACTGCTGGACAGCGAACAGGACCCGGAGATGCGCGAAATGGCCCGCGAAGAGCTGGACGCATGCAACAACCGCATCCCGGTATTGGAAGAAGAAATCAAGCTGCTTCTGGTTCCGACCGATCCGCAGGACGACAAAAATGCGATTGTCGAGATACGCGGAGGAACGGGAGGTGACGAAGCGGCGCTTTTTGCCGGCGACCTGTACCGCATGTACGTGAAGTATTGTGAGATGAAAGGCTGGAAAGTCGCCCTGTCCAGTTGTAGCGAAGGCGCAGCGGGAGGTTTCAAGGAAATCATCTTTACCGTCAGCGGGGAAAAGGTGTACGGCACTCTCAAATACGAATCGGGCGTGCACCGTGTACAACGCGTACCGGCCACCGAGACACAGGGACGCGTGCATACTTCGGCAGCCACTGTTGCCGTACTTCCCGAAGCAGATGAATTCGATGTAGAAATCAATGAAGGCGAGATCAAATGGGACACATTCCGTTCGGGTGGCGCCGGAGGGCAGAACGTGAACAAGGTGGAATCGGGTGTCCGCCTGCGCTATGTATGGAAGAATCCGAATACCGGCGTGAGCGAAGAAATCCTGATCGAATGTACCGAGACGCGCGACCAGCCGAAGAACAAGGAACGGGCGCTTACCCGTCTGCGTTCGTTCATCTACGACAAGGAACATCAGAAATATCTGGACGATATTGCCGACAAACGAAAAACGATGGTCTCCACCGGCGACCGTTCGGCCAAGATCCGTACCTACAATTATCCGCAAGGACGTATCACCGACCATCGTATCAATTACACGATTTACAATCTTTCAGCCTTTATGGATGGGGATATACAAGGATGCCTCGATCAGCTGATCGTGGCAGAGAATGCTGAACGACTGAAAGAGTCTGAACTATAACATTATTTTTAGACTAATTTTTTACACGTAACAACATGAACAAGCAGCAATTATTCGAAAACATCAAGAAAAAGCAATCCTTCCTTTGCGTAGGACTGGATACTGATATAAAGAAAATCCCGCAGCACCTGCTGGATGAAGAAGATCCCATTTTCGCATTCAACAAGGCAATCATCGACGCTACGGCCGACTACTGCGTGGCCTACAAGCCGAACCTCGCTTTCTACGAAAGTCTGGGTGTGAAAGGTATGTTGTCTTTTGAAAAGACAGTCGCTTATCTGCGTGAAAACTATCCCGACCAGTTCATCATTGCCGATGCGAAACGCGGCGACATCGGTAACACATCCGAAATGTATGCCCGTTCGTTCTTCGATCATATCAAGGTAGACGCCGTAACAGTGGCTCCGTATATGGGTGAAGACAGTGTGAAACCTTTCCTGATCTATCCGGAAGCGTGGGTTATCCTGCTGGCGTTGACCTCCAACAAAGGCTCACAGGATTTCCAGATGACGGAAGATGCCAACGGCGAACGCCTGTTTGAAAAGGTGTTGAAGAAATCGCAGGAATGGGCTACCGACGAACAGATGATGTATGTCGTTGGCGCAACGCAGGGTAAGATGTTCCTCGACATCCGTAAACATGCTCCCAATCACTTCCTGCTGGTACCGGGTGTAGGCGCTCAGGGCGGAAGCCTTGCCGAAGTCGCACAATACGGTATGAACGATCAATGCGGACTGTTGGTCAACTCCTCCCGTGCCATTATCTATGCAGACAAAACAGAGAATTTTGCGACCGTAGCACGCGCTGCAACAGAGGCCGTACAACGCGAAATGGCAGGTTATCTGCATGATAAAGGAATTATTCCTTGTAAAGCATAGGCTATCCCAATAATTTTCACCATTTTTGCAAAATGCCTTGGTGCAAGTCAGGTTATTGCATTTGAAATATATATAAAAAAATAAGTAATGGAGTTTTCAGCCCAACAAATAGCAAGTGTTTTAGGAGGAACCGTTGAAGGCAACCCTGAAGTGAAAGTGAACAACTTCTCTAAAATAGAAGAAGGTAAACCGGGAACATTATCGTTCTTGGCCAATCCCAAATACGAACATTTCATCTACAACACTGAAGCAAGCATTGTTTTGGTAAACAATGATTTCAGTCCTTCCGAACCGGTAAAAGCGACCTTGGTAAAGGTTGCCAATGCCTATGCTTCGCTTGCCATACTGCTGAATATGGTGGAACAGGCGAAAGCGAAAAAGGCGGGAATAGATGCCACAGCCTTTATTGCCGGCTCGGCAACAGTCGGCGAAGACTGCTATGTCGGGAACTTCGCCTATATCGGTGAAAATGTGAAGATCGGCAAGAACTGCCGTATCTATCCGCACGCTTACATTGGTGACAACGTAACGATCGGAGAAAACTGCACGATCTATCCGCACGCAACTGTCTATAACGGATGTGTGATTGGCAACAACTGTATCCTGCACGCCGGAAGCGTAATCGGATCAGACGGCTTCGGATTTGCTCCCGAAGGCGATAATTACAAAAAGATTCCCCAGTTGGGCAATGTCGTTTTAGAAGACGATGTTGAGATCGGAGCCAATACGACGATCGACCGTGCCGTTATGGACTCGACCATCATCCGCCGGGGTGTGAAACTGGACAACCTCGTGCAGATCGCCCATAACGTGGAAGTCGGCGAAAATACGGTTATGGCAGCCCAGGTTGGTATTGCCGGTTCCGTTAAGATCGGCAGCCATTGCATGTTTGGCGGACAGGCCGGATTATCCGGTCATATTCATGTAGCCGACCATGTCGTGTTCGGTGCACAATGCGGTGTCATCAGTGACGTAAAAGAACCGACGACTCTGCTGGGAGCTCCGGCCATCAACGCAAAGGCGTTCATGCGCTCGAGCGCCATCTTCAACCGTTTGCCGGATATGTATCGCCAAATGGGACAGATGCAGCGTGAGATTGAGCAATTAAAAAAAGAACTTAATAAATAAATCAGATAAACGTATGCAGAAACAGAAGACGCTTGCCACGAGTTTCTCTATGCAAGGAAAAGGGTTGCATACGGGGTTGGACATTCAAATCACATTCCACCCTGCACCCGAAAATCATGGATATAAGATAAAACGTGTTGACCTGGAAGGAGAACCTGTAATCGATGCCGTAGCCGAAAATGTAGCCGGAACCCAGAGAGGTACTGTGCTCTCCAAAAACGGCATTCAGGTAAGTACTATTGAACATGCGATGGCAGCTTTGTATGCCTACGAGATAGACAACTGCCTGATAGAAGTGAACGCTCCCGAATTTCCGATTCTGGACGGCAGCTCCCGTTTCTTTAGCGAAGAGATCCAAAAAGCCGGTGTCGTAGAACAGAACGCACCGAAAGATTATTACATAGTAAAGCATAAAATCGAAGTGAAGGATGAAGAGACCGGTTCTTCGCTCATTATCCTTCCGGATGATAAGTTCAGTGTCAATGTACTGATTTCTTTCGATTCGCCCGTGCTCTCCAACCAATTCGCCACCTTGAACGATTTAAGCGAGTTCCCGGCTGAATTGGCCGCTTCCCGTACATTCGTATTTGTCCGCGAAGTGGAAATGTTGCTGCAGAACAACCTGATCAAAGGAGGAGACCTCGACAATGCAATCGTGATCTACGACCAGAAAGTGTCTCAGGAAGTACTCGACAACCTGGCTGACAAACTGAACATCCCGCACAAGGATGTGAAAGACCTGGCTACATCAACAACAAACCGTTAGTGTTCGACAACGAACCGGCACGCCATAAGCTGATCGACGTGATCGGCGACTTAGCATTGATCGGCAAACCGATCCGGGGCCGGGTGATTGCAACCCGCCCGGGACATAAGGTCAACAACCAGTTGGCACGCATGATCCGCAAGGACATCAAACTGAACGAAGTACAGGCTCCGATTTACGATCCGAACAACGCGCCGGTGATGGACATCAACCGCATCCGCGAGTTGCTCCCGCACCGTTACCCGTTCCTGCTGGTCGACAAGATCATCGAGATAGGCGGCAACTATATCGTAGGTGTAAAAAACATCACAAGCAACGAACCGTTCTTTACAGGCCATTTCCCTCAGGAACCGGTTATGCCGGGCGTGTTGCAGGTGGAAGCGATGGCACAGACCGGAGGACTGCTCGTTCTGAATTCGGTTGACGAACCGGAACGCTACTCTACTTATTTCATGAAGATCGACGGCGTGAAATTCCGCCAGAAGGTTGTTCCGGGTGACACGCTGATCCTGCGTCTGGAACTGCTGGCTCCGATACGCCGGGGTATTTCCACCATGAAAGGTTATGTCTTCGTAGGCGATAAGTTAGTGAGCGAAGCCGAATTTATGGCACAGATTGTCAAAAACAAATAATAATTATATAAGGTAATGAGTATATCCCCCTTAGCAGTCGTTCATCCCGAAGCAAAGATCGGTCAGAACACAACGATTGACCCGTTTGCCGTAATCGAGAAAGATGTCGTAATCGGTGAAAACTGCCGTATTCATTCGCATGTAACGATTCTGGACGGCGCACGAATCGGTAATAATTGTAATGTATTTCCGGGAGCCGTGATCGCCGGCATTCCCCAGGACTTGAAGTTCAAAGGAGAACAGACAATCGCCGAGATCGGCGATAATACGACGCTCCGCGAATGTGTGACTATCAATCGCGGAACAGCCTCCAAAGGGAAAACGGTCGTAGGCCGCAACTGCCTGATCATGGCTTATTCCCATATTGCCCACGACTGCGTGCTGAAAGATAATATCATTATCGGTAACGCTTCGCAGATTGCCGGGGAAGTAGAGATTGACGACTACGCCATCGTGAGCGGCGGTAGCCTGGTCCACCAGTTTTCACGCATCTCCAAACATGTAATGGTACAGGGCGGTTCACGCATCGGCAAGGATATTCCTCCTTACACGCTGATCGGACGCGACCCGATCGTCTACTGTGGTATCAACATCGTAGGCTTGCGCCGTCGCGGTTTCACCAACCAACAGGTATTCCTGATCCAGGATATCTACCGGACGCTTTACACGCGCGGCCTCAACAATACGGAAGCATTGAAAGCTATCGAAACGGAATACGAACCCAGCGAGGAACGTGATTTGATCCTCAACTTCATCAAATCATCCCAGCGTGGTATTGTCAGAGGTTCGATTGATGAGTAAATAATGTGATAATATGGCAATGTGCCAATGTGCCAATTAAATTCATACTCCCATTGGCATATTGGCACATTATTTTATTGGCACATTATTTTTATTTTACTACTTTTGAACCAACAAAAAACTAATAACGATTATGGTATTTAGATTTCTAATTCTATCAGATGAAGTTGACGACTTCAAACGCGAGATAAAAATCGACTCGGAAGCTACATTCCTGGATTTGTACAATGCCATTATGGACTCTGTTGGGTACACAAAAGATCAGATGTGTTCTTTCTTCATCTGCGATGACGACTGGAGCAAGAATACGGAAATCACCCTGGTTGAGATGGACACCACTTCCGAAGTGGACAATTATATAATGGAAGATACACGTCTGGAAGAACTCCTGGAAGACGAACACCAGAAGTTGCTTTTTGTCTTCGATTATATGACCGAACGCGCTTTCTTCATGGAACTCCGCGAGATCATCCCCGGAAAGGATCTGGACAAACCCGTATGCAGCAAGTCTATAGGCGAAGCGCCTGTGCAAATCATGTCGTTCGACGATATGGACCCGAAAGCCGGCAACACCGAAATCGGCGAAGATTTCTATGGTGATTCCGAATACGATATTGATGAACTCGACAAAGAAGGTTTCGACGGACTCGGCGACGGACCGATGGACAATCCGTACGACGACGAGCGTTTCTGATTAATGAACTCCCTTGTCATCCTATTGGGGCCGACAGGAGTCGGCAAGACGGAACTGAGCCTGCGCATAGCAGAACATTTCGGTTCACCGATCATTTCTTCCGACTCCCGTCAGCTCTACAAAGACCTTCCGATAGGCACGGCCGCCCCTACGGCTGAACAAATGGCACGCGTGCGGCATTATATGGTCGGCACCCTGTCACTCACCGATTATTACAGCGCAAGCAATTTTGAAGAAGATGTGATGTCCCTGCTCCGGGAACTTCACCGCACACATCCGACCGTCGTCATGACGGGTGGCAGTATGATGTATATCGACGCTGTTACGAAAGGAATCGACGACATCCCTACCGTCACGCCCGAAATACGAACAGCCATTTACAAAGAATTTGAAGAAAAGGGCCTTGCCCCTATCCTTGCCGAATTGAAGGAAGCCGATCCCATACATTATGAAGAAGTAGACCGCAACAACTACAAACGCGTGATCCATGCCGTCGAGATCTGTCGCATGACCGGCAAACCTTATTCATCTTTCCGCACCAATACCCGCAAAGAGCGTCCGTTCCGGATCATACAGATCGGGCTGACCCGTGACCGTGAAGAGCTGTACGACCGCATCAACCGCCGTGTAGACCAGATGATGGCCGACGGCATGCTGGAAGAAGCACGCCGCGTCTATCCTTTCCGTGAACTGAACTCCCTCAACACGGTCGGCTACAAAGAACTGTTTAAATATTTGGACGGTGAATGGACTTTGGACTTTGCCATCGAAAAGATCAAACGCAACTCCCGCGTTTACGCCCGCAAGCAAATGACCTGGTTCAAGCGGGACACTGATATTAAATGGTTCCACCCGGATAACGAAGAAGCAATACTCGCTTATTTAAATCAAAAAAAATTCTAAATAATGCCGGAGTTCTGATAGAACTTCGTCGTTTCGTTGGCAAATATATGTAAATATTTACACCCGTAAATTATTCTTGCAAATAAATACTGGTTATTAATCAAAATTAACACAAAAAGTTTCATTCTCACTTCCGGTTTTTACTCAAGTCGCATACCGACTTTTATCAATCCGATTATAACAGTCAGAATACATCCATTTTAGCTTTAGTTCTATCAGAACCACGTATAAAACAAAAACATAAATCGCCAAAAATATTCTCTCCTTTATTGTATTCGAGATATGATGGCATAAAAAATCGGACAGTATTCTTTTTAATCTATAATCCTATGTTGAAAAAGTTAAATTTAGTAAGTACTATTTTGCTAACGGGAGCTTTGGCTGTTCCGGGAGGAGCTTGGGCAGATACAGCCCCGGTAAAGCAAGGTGTCAGCATTTCCCAACAGAATGGGAAAGTAACATGTACAGTGGAAGACTCTTTCGGCCCTGTGGTCGGAGCTTCCGTAGTAATAAAGGGTACGACTAACGGAAACGTATCTGACAGTAACGGTCAGGTCGTTTTAGAAGGTCTGAAACGAGGCGATATCATCCAAGTCTCCTTTATTGGCTATATGACACAAGAGATCCCCTACACCGGACAGGCCAGTATCAAGATTGCCTTGAAAGAAGATTCACAGGCCTTTGACGAAGTAGTAATTGTCGGCTATGGTGTACAACGCAAAGAGAGTCTAACAGGAGCTTTGCAGACACTCAAAGATGAAAAACTGACCGACATCACGACTCCGTCGGTTGAAAACATGCTGAACGGAAAAATATCCGGCGTTTTTGTTGCCCCGGGCTCGGGACAGCCAGGTGCGAAAGGCGCTGTAATGGTGCGTGGTAAAGCCACGTTGAGCGGCTCGACAGCTCCTCTATGGGTAATCGATGGCGTAATTGTCGGAGATGGGGCCGGTCTGTTGAATCCTGCGGATATCGAGACCATGACCATCCTGAAGGATGCAGCCTCTACCGCCATCTATGGTTCCGAAGGTGCTAACGGTGTAATTCTTATAACGACCAAATCAGCCAAAAGCGGTAAAATGCAGATCAACGCTTCTGCTAAATTGGGTGTCAGCACACTGAACAACGGTAATCTGAAAATGATGAACGGTGCCGAGTTGTATGACTATTACAATTCTTTCAACAACCCGGAAATGGTCAATTTCACACGTTGGAATCCGGAATTACGTAATTCCAATTTCGACTGGTGGGATCTCGCCACACACGCCGGATTCACACAGGATTACAATTTATCCATTTCCGGTGGGAACGAAAACTTAAAATCCTACTTGTCTGTAGGTTATTATGATGAAGATGGTGCCGTAAAAGGGTATGATTATTCACGTTATACGTTCCGCTACCGTTCCACCTATACCCCGTACAAATGGCTGACTATTAAACCTTCTATTTCCGGCGCCATGCGCGATGTAGAAGATGCGCAATATTCGGTTACTGCCATGTACTCCATGCTTCCCTGGGATAGTCCTTATGATGAAAAAGGGAATTTAGTTCCGGACCGTTATCAGGGATGGGTGAATAGCCAGCAGACAAACTATCTGAACGACCTCTCGTATGGCAACCATACGGATTATAAAACATACGAATTCCTCGGTAATCTGGATTTTGACATCAAGATCACAGATTGGCTGACATTCCGTTCAACCAACAGCTATCAGTACACGAACTACTATTACCATTCCTACTCTGATCCCCGCAGTAACGGAGCCTTAGGCGTAAACGGACGTATCGAGGAATATCAAAGCAACACAACCCGCCGCTACACCAACCAGTTGCTGAACTTCAATAAGATATTCGGCAAACATTCGGTGGAAGCTATCTTGGCCTATGAGTTCAAAGACTATCAAGGCAAAGCGACAAAAGCTATCGGTACGGGATTCGCCCCGGGCTTTGAAGTACTGGACGTAACAGCCTTGCCCGAAAAGGTCGGAGGCAGTTTGAGCGAATCGGCAAGCCAGTCTTTCTTTATGCGCGCCAATTATTCGTACGACAACCGCTATGTAGCTGAATTATCTCTCCGCCGTGACGGAGCCTCTAACTTCGGAACAGATGCTCGCTACGGTAATTTCTACTCCATCAGTGGCGGTTGGAATATCCATCGGGAACATTGGTTTAATGCGGATTGGGTAGATGCATTAAAGCTGCGTGCCTCTTACGGTACGATGGGTAACAGACCGGGTGAACTTTATCCGCAATATGCCCTCTACTCCATCTCCGCCAACTACGACGGCATACCGGGGACACTGATCAGCCAAGTAGGCAATCCGGATCTGACATGGGAACAAACTTCCACTTTCGGACTGGGGCTGGACGCAAACCTGTTCAATGATCGCCTGCGCATCGTGCTTGACTACTATAATAAGTACACAAGCGACGTACTTTACCGTACACCGGTATCAGGCCTTACAGGTGTAACCAGCCGTTGGCAGAATGTAGGCGAAATCAGCAACAAGGGTATTGAATTGACCATCGGCGGAGATATCATCCGTTCGAAAGACTGGAACTGGAGCCTGGAAGCAAACTTAGGACACAATAAAAACACGGTTGAAAAACTATATGGCGATGATCCTGATATGGAAATTATCGGCGGTGGTGATATTAATATTGCGGGAACGGCCAGTAAGATCCTGAAAGTAGGCTACAGCAGTGATGCTTTCTATATACAAGAGTGGGCAGGCGTTAATCCTGAAACCGGTGCTCCGCAATGGTATACGACAGACAAGGACGGCAGTCGTGTCATTACTGAAGACTATTCAAAAGCAGACAGGATAATTTGTCCGCCTTCCACACCGAAACTGTTCGGAGGTTTCAACACCTCTCTAAGCTGGAAGAATATAGATTTGAATGCCGTATTTGGTTATTCGATCGGTGGAAAGATTTACAATTATTCCCGTCTGGAATACGACTCCGATGGCGCTTATACAGATCGTAACCAAATGAAATTAAAGAGTGGTTGGAGCCGTTGGGAAAAACCCGGTGACATCGCAACACACCCGGTTGCCTCCTACAACAACAAGTCCCAATCAAACGTAGCATCTACTCGTTTTCTGGAAAACAGCGACTTTCTGAAACTCCGTTCATTGACGATCGGCTACAACCTCAGCTTGCCGCAATACTATATCCAGAACATGCGTATATTCTTCGCAGGGGAAAACCTGTTCACTGTTACCGGTTATTCCGGTGTCGATCCTGAAATTCCGGCAGATGGTAATTCGGTTATTGGTTCCGCAGGTCCTTCTGTTTATCCATCTACTCGTAAATTCATGTTTGGTCTTAATTTAACATTCTAACACGCAAAGCACGTATGAAAAAGATTATATCAAAATTTCTTCTGGTAACTGCCTGCGCAGGTGTAGCATTGACTTCCTGCGACATCGAACGGTTGCCGAATGGAAGCATGGCAGCCGAAGACATTACTTCGGACCCGAACACTTATCTCGACGGTCTGGTACGCGGCGCATATGCCCAATTGAAAACATGGTCCGACCCGATGCACCGTTTAGGTGAATATGCCGGCGACAATATGATGATTCGCGGTTCTTCCTCGGATGCATTCTACGAATTCATTTCTTATTCCCGTACCGCCGATAACTACCGTTTGCAGAGTTTCTGGGATTCCGGCTACAAAGCTATCGCCCAGACTTCCAACGTCATCAAAATGATCGAAGAAGGACAAAGTACCGAGATCGATAATAAATTAGGCGAATGTTACTACATCCGGGGCATGATGTACTTCTACCTGACCCGTGCCTTCGCCCGTCCTTATTATCAGGCTCCGGACAAAAACTTAGGTGTCCCCATCGTCAACGGTACGCCGGACGACTTGAACAACTTGCAATTGCCCGACCGTGCAACCGTCACACAAAGTTACGCACAAGCGATCGCCGACCTTCGAAAAGCTGAAAACATGCTGACAGTCAACGATGGTCCCGCCTATGCCTCCAAAGGTGCGGCACAAGCCATGCTGTCGCGCGTATATCTTTATATGAGCGGCACCTATTCGAATCCGAACACACAATATGCCGATTCTGCCGCTTATTATGCAACACAAGTGATCAATTCCGGCGAATACCAGTTATTGCCGCGCGAAGAGTTCATGCTCTACAACACCTATGTTCCAGAAAACAACAAGGAATCCATCTTCGTCGTTAAACGGGTTGCTTCCGAATTCTCCGGCGATGACCACTATTACGGCATCGGAGGTATGTATGCCAATATCGGCGGTATGGGCTGGGGTGAAATGTTTGCAAGCGCCAAGTATATAGACTTGCTGAACGAAACCGGTCGTAACGACTGGCGTCCGGATCAGAAAAAGATTGTCGATGCCCGTGCGAACTTTATCGAACCGCAATATGTCGAAGACGACAACGGCAAATACACCGAAGTATTCCGTTTCATTAAGAACGTTTACGACGCAAGCGGCAAGCATACGAACTACAACTACGTACAGGCCGCATTGAACAAAAACGGGAACCAATACACCTGCACGGAAACAGTTGGAGACGTAACAAACACTTATCCGATGACGCCGGTCAATGAAGCTCAGCAAATCTATTCAATCAAGTATTCCGACGGTAATACCTACACCGGTGTAATCGACTACCAGATGACACTGAACCGTGTCTACCCGGAATTCTACATTACAAAATGCTCACGTGAAGGCGAAGACTCGCATCTGTACTCTCCGCTCATCTCGCGCCTGGGCGAACTTTATCTGAACCGGGCCGAGGCTTACGCAAAAATGGGACGTTACGGTGAAGCACTAAGCGACCTCAACACGATTCGCGAACGCTCTATCCCCGGCGCAGGTTATTCTTCACTGGATGCAACGACCGCCCCGACACTCATCGATAAGGAACGGCAGTTGGAATTGGCCTATCAGGCAGAACGCAGCTACGACGTATTCCGTAACGGCGAAGCACTGACACGTCATTATCCGGGTCCGCAAAACGCGATGGAAGACATACCGGCAACAGAATACCGCGTAACCTATTTCATCCCGCAAACGGCTATAAACTCTTATCCGAGCGGTAGCAAACTGACACAGAATCCGTTGGATAACAGCGGAGTTATCCTGAACTAAATCTTTATATATAAGAGAGTATGCCTGACACACTTGGCATGCTCTCTTTTCTTTTCCGCACAACCCGGCATCACCCGGTAATTAATCCGCCATTTTGCCGACACCAACCGGCTTTTCTTCAGCAAAACAACACTATTCAGGTATGCACAAATGATGATTTAACGGTTCATTATTTCTTAAAACTTAAACAAGCGTGAAGGTCCTGACTCGTCAAGATCGGCTACGAAATGGTATTGCAGTACTTCATGGGGTTATAGTGCCGTAAAGGAATGAATAACCCGGCAGATAGAATGAACGATGCGGGATGTGTGCCCCCTCCATACCTACCCGCTATTCATGTTACAGCCGTGAAACAAAAGAAATCCAACTGTAACATAGAAGGAAGACAGTTGTGACATGAAAAGAATACAACCGTAACATGCAATAGAGGACCGGTCTTTATCCGTTATTGATTCGCTATTTGCCAGATATGAAATATTAGTTCTGCAATTCTTCCCTGTTTACTTTTTAAACACCAGGTAGACAGCCGCCACCAGGAACAGGAACGCTAACGCATGGTTCCATTTGAATGATTCGCCTTTGAAGGCAATCGTGCTGAATCCGACAAAGACAACCAGCGTAATCACCTCCTGGATCACTTTCAACTGTATCAGGTTAAACGGGCCGCCGTTATCACGGAATCCCATCCGGTTTGCCGGAACCTGGAAACAATACTCGAAGAAAGCTAAAAACCAGCTAAACAAGATAACGCCGATCAACGGCAGATGCTCGAACCAACTGAACTGCTGTTTCATCTTCAGATGCCCGTACCAGGCACACGTCATAAAGACATTGGACACGACCAATAACAGAATAGTATAAAATCCCTGCATAATTTATTTTAGTTTGTGAGGCAGATAATCCTCCTGAATATTCGACATACTGCTCCAAAGGCTGTAGCGCGCCTCCGGGTTAATCGCTTCCAGCCGCGACAAAACCTCCTTCATATCCGAACGGCTGGAACCGGATTCGTACGGGCAATTCTTGATCTGCTTCCTGTAACCCCGCCACGCCGCAATGCGGACCAGCTCCTTCTCCTCCACTAAGCACATCGGGCGGATAATCTCCATCTCGAACTTATCCATCTTCAGACGCGGAGGCATCGTCCCGATCGCCCCCTGATGGATCATATTCATCAGAAGCGTTTCGAGAATATCGTCCTGGTGATGCCCTAATGCAATCTTGTTGCAGTCGTGCTGCCGGGCAATGTCGAACAAGGCTTTACGCCGTGTCCAGGAACAAAGGAAACAGGGAGATTTGCGAGTGTCGGTCGAGGCGTCGAAACTCGTCTCGTGCACGAAAAAGGGAAGCCCGTGCTCTTCGGCGCATCCCTTCAGGTAGTCGAGATCCGAACGGTACGGGATATTCGACATGACAATATGCGTCACGACCACTTCGAACCGGGGCCGGAAGATTTTGGAACGCCGTCCCAGCAGGTCTACCAGCGCCAACGAATCCTTGCCGCCCGACAGTCCGATCAGGATACGGTCGCCATCCGAGATCAGGCCATATTCGAATATTGCCTTCTTAACCTTCTCTTCTACTTTTCGAAACAGGAGTTCTTCTTCCGTCAGCTTTGCCATACTCTTTTTTAATCGGGCACAAAAATACATATTTATCCCGCGAATTGCATCCTCTACTAAAAATATTATTATCTTTGAAACGGTATAATTATATCATACAATTAAGGTACTATGAATTGGTTATCACATAAACTGTTTTATACAATAGGAATTACGTTACTCTGCGGCGGGCTGCATGCGCAAAGTCTGGCCGAAGCAAAGAAATTATATAATGAAGGGAAATATGCGGAAGCCAAGCCGGCTTTTGAAAAGCTGGTCAAGCAGGCTCCCGGTAACTCATCTTATAATCATTGGTACGGTGTCTGCTGTTACGAGACCGGAGATTTGGCGGGTGCCGAAAAACACTTGCAAGTTGCCGTCAAGCGCAAAGTGCAGGAGGCTTATAACTATATGTCCAAGATTTATTACGAGACATACCGTTTCGATCAGGCAGCCGAAATGCTGGAGGACTACATCGACCTGTTGGCAAAAAAAAAACAGGACCCGCAAGCGTTCGAGGCAAGGCTCGACCTGGCAAACAATGCCCAGCGCATGATGGAGAAAGTGGAAGACGTGCAGATCATCGACAGCCTGGTTGTCGACAAAGATGATTTCCTCTCCGCCTATATCCTGAGTGAAGAAAGTGGGACGCTCGAAACCTATAAAGATTTCTTCCAGACGAACGAGCCGGTGGGCTCGACGGTCTATAAGAACCAGAAAGGCGACAAGATATACTACGCCCATCCGACAGACGGCGACCGCTACTGCCTCTTCACCCAATCCATGCTGATGGATGAATGGGGAGACGAAAAACAGTTACCGATGAATATCAACAGTAACGATGACGACAACTATCCGTTTGTCCTTCCCGACGGTGCTACGATCTATTACGCCTCCAAAGGGAACGGCTCGATAGGCGGTTACGACCTGTTTGTCACCCGCTATAACATCAATTCCGATACGTATCTGGCCCCGGAGCAGTTGGGCATGCCGTTCAACTCGCCTTACAACGACTATATGATGGTGTTCGACGAGGTGAAGGGATTGGGCTGGTTCGTTTCCGACCGTTTCCAACCGGAAGGCAAGGCCTGCGTCTACCTCTTTATTCCGAACCCGGAGCACAAGCGGGTGGAAAGTGAAGACATCGATCTGAAGCGGGCCCGCGCGGCGATCACCTCCATTCAGGACTCCTGGAAGGAAGGTTCCGACTATGCCGAGCTGATCCGTCTTTCCCATACGGAGATTCCTTACGGGGAAGAAAAGATAGAAAAGGATTTCGAGTTTATCATCGGCAATGACATTGTCTACTATAAGTTGGACGATATCAAAAGCCCGGAAGCAAAAGGATATTACGAAAAGGTGGTCGCTCTCAATAAGCAGATCAAAGAGCTGAACGGAAAGCTGGACGGCCTACGTGCATCGTACGCCCAAGGGAACAAGGCCCGCAAAGACCAGTTGAAGCCGACCATCCTCGAAGCGGAAGAGCAACTGAACTCGCTCATGGATCAACCCGGCGAACTGGAGAAGAAGGCTCGTAATGCAGAAATCAAATATTTGACAAACAAACGATAATACGACTCTTATGTTATTCGAAACGCTTATCATCGCTTTCCTAATGATTGTGGCCATCGTGCTCGTCCTGCTGGAAATATTCATGTTGCCGGGAATCACGGTGGCAGGTGTAGGAGGCTTCCTCTTTGCAGCCGGAGGACTGATCTATGCCTACTCGGTAAGCGTATGGATGGGAAACATAACGTTAGGCGTTTCGCTTTTGGTGTTTATCGCTTCATTTGCATGGCTGCTGCGCTCCAAATCGTTCAACCGGGTGGCTCTGAAAACGGATGTTGATTCGAAGTTAGTGTCCAGTCGGGATTTAGGAATCGTACCGGGTGACGAAGGGATAACGCTTTCCCGCCTCGCTCCTATCGGCAAAGCCCGTATCAAAGGGATCACGGTGGAAGCCAAGTCGATGGACGAACTGATCGATGAAGGCACACCGGTCGAGGTGATGCGCGTAGACGGTTACAACGTACTGGTAAAAAGGAAAAATAATTCATAATTCATAACTATAATTCTATTCACATGGAAATGACCTTTGTTCCGATAGCCCTACTGGGCGCAGCGATACTGCTGTTGGTTATATTCTTTTATTATGTGCCGTTCCTGCTGTGGATCTCGGCAAAAGTTTCGGGTGTCAACATCTCGCTGATACAACTCTTCCTGATGCGTATCCGTAATGTACCGCCTTACATCATCACCCGTGCCATGATCGAAGCCCACAAAGCCGGTCTGAAAACATTGACCCGTGATGAGTTAGAAGCGCACTACCTGGCTGGCGGACACGTGGAAAAGGTTGTCCATGCCCTGGTTTCGGCCTCCAAAGCAAACATAGACCTGCCTTTCCAGATGGCTACCGCTATCGACCTGGCCGGACGTGACGTATTCGAAGCCGTGCAAATGTCTGTAAACCCGAAAGTGATCGACACGCCTCCTGTGACTGCCGTTGCCAAAGACGGTATCCAGTTGATCGCCAAAGCGCGTGTGACGGTTCGTGCCAATATCAAGCAGTTGGTCGGTGGTGCAGGCGAAGAAACAATCCTGGCCCGTGTAGGCGAAGGTATCGTTTCGTCCATCGGTTCGTCCGAAAGCCACAAGACGGTATTGGAGAATCCGGATTCCATCTCCAAGCTGGTACTCCGCAAAGGGTTGGATGCCGGGACAGCTTTTGAAATCCTCTCCATCGACATCGCCGATATAGATATAGGTAAGAACATCGGCGCCTTCCTTCAGATGGACCAGGCACAGGCCGACAAGAACATTGCCCAGCAAAAGCCGAAGAACGCCGTGCGATGGCCGTTGCACTCGAACAGGAAATGAAAGCCAAAGCGCAGGAAGCCCGCGCCAAAGTGATCGAAGCCGAAGCACAGGTTCCGCAAGCTATGGCAGATGCATTCCGTTCCGGCAACTTAGGCGTCATGGACTACTATAAAATGAAGAATATCGAGCTGACACCAGCATGCGCGAAGCAATCGCCAAGCCGACAAGTACGCCTTCCAAACCGTTAAAGGACTAACAGAGTTATGATTGCACCTTCTGAACTCATTATCAATCCCGATGGCAGTTGCTTTCACCTGCATCTGAGACCGGAACAG
Source organism: Parabacteroides sp. AF48-14 (assembly GCF_003477465.1). Classification (NCBI taxonomy): domain Bacteria; kingdom Pseudomonadati; phylum Bacteroidota; class Bacteroidia; order Bacteroidales; family Tannerellaceae; genus Parabacteroides; species Parabacteroides sp. AF48-14. Next base: position 239,185 of record NZ_QUDI01000001.1, on the reverse strand, counting down.
TTGGCCGACAAGATTATTATGGTCGGCGATCCTGATCGTGTGAATACGGTTGCGGCTTACTTCGATACGAAAGAGTGCGAAGTGTCGAGCCGCGAGTTCCATACGATCACCGGAACATATAAAGGGAAGCGCATCACAACGCTTTCCCACGGCATCGGGACTGATAATATCGACATCGTCCTGAACGAGTTGGACGCATTGGCAAACATCGACTTTGCCACGCGTACCATCAAACCGGACTTCCGGCAACTGACAATGGTACGTGTCGGTACTTCAGGAGGCTTGCAACCATTCGTCCCCGTCGGCACATACGTGGCAGCCGAAAAATCGATCGGCTTCGACGGGGTGTTGTATTTCTATGCCGACTCTGCCAAAGTACGCGACAGGGCGTTCGAAGCGGAACTCCTTAAACAATTAGAGTGGAAACTAAGCGGCATCCAGCCGTATGTCGTTTCGGCCGATCCTTCGCTGGTCGAACAGATCACGCAGGGTGACATTATCCGGGGCGTAACGATTGCCGCCAACGGTTTCTATGGTCCGCAAGGCCGCCAACTTCGTCTGCCGCTTGCCGATCCTGAACTGAACCGAAAAATCGAAGCATTCGACTATAACGGCAGCCAGATCACAAACTTCGAAATGGAGAGTTCATCGCTTGCAGGACTGTCCGCCCTGATGGGACACCGGGCAATGACTGTCTGTTGCATCATCGCCGGACGGGTTGCCAAAGACATGAACACCGAATACAAAGGTTCCATGACCGGCCTGATCGAAACAGTATTAGACCGGATCTGAGAACCGAACCTTCCCGCCGGTTGTTGACATTATATATAATGTATGTAGATCATGGAATGGGGAAAGACTATATTATCATCTTTGGAGTGGGGTAAAACCATCTCCAACAGAGAAGAGAAAGAGAGAGTGGCGGAGGTCATTTCCTCTATGGTGAATGACGGGGATATTATCGGTGCAGGCTCCGGCTCGACCGCTTACCTGGCATTAACAAAGATTGCTGAAAGAGTCAAAAACGAACAGCTGCACATCCGCGCTATCCCGACCTCACAGGAGATTCGCATGACTTGCGCCCGTTTAGGGATTCCCGTCACCAGCCTGTGGGAACATAAACCGGATTGGACATTCGACGGCGCTGACGAAATAGATACGGAGCACAACATGATAAAAGGGCGCGGCGGAGCGATGTTTAAAGAGAAGCTACTGATCAGTTCCAGCCCCCGGACCTATATTATCGCCGACCCATCCAAGATGGTCACGAAGTTAGGCACCCGCTTTCCGGTTCCCATAGAAATATTTCCCGAAGCACTTACTTACGTGGAAGAAGTACTCCGGGCTTATAATCCAAAAGAAATCAAATTAAGAATGGCAGAAGGGAAAGATGGTCCCGTAATCACGGAGAACGGAAACCTGATTCTCGATGCCTGGTTCGACAACATTCCCGATAATTTAGAGAGATCGATCAAATCGATTACCGGGGTTATCGAAAGCGGGCTGTTCATGCACTACAACGTGCAGATCATTTCATAAAGCCCTGGTCTTTCAAGACTTTCAACAAGACATCCGAGAAATATTCATTGTTGGCCTTCGTATAACGCACATCCGTAAATACCTGAGCCAATGTTTCTTTCTCATTTTCCCGTACGAATTGTTTGTTTACCTCCAGCTCTTCTTTGTCGTGGTACAACGTATCGATAGAGGCAGGCGTGTAATCCGTATAAGTTTCCTGATGGATAACAGCGTCGAGCGGCAGGCGTTCCACCTGTTCAGGCATTCCGTCCGGATAACCGACTGTCACTGTTACGATAGGCACAACCAAACGGGGAAGCGAGAGGGCATCAATAATCTTATCCGCATTATAGGCAGTCGTTCCTAAGTAACAGATTCCCAACCCTTTTTCTTCCGCAGCCGTGCAGAAACTCTGTGCAAACAACATCGCATCGATCGTCGAAGCGATAAAAGTCTGGAAATTGTCGAAACCGGCCACAGCCTTACGTTGCTCCGCCCACTTGACAAAACGGTTGGCATCTGCACAGAAAGTCAGCACAACCGGAGCAGTTGTTATCATCGGCTGATTGAAATGGGCGGGAGCCAACTTTTCCTTATTCGCCTTATCGCGGGTAATAACAACACTATACAACTGCATATTTCCCGTATTGGAGGCACGGGCCGCTATTTCCAATAATTCATTCAGCAATGTATCCGGGATGTCCTGAGTCGTATATTTACGGATCGTCCGTCTGTTCTTCATATTTTCCAACATAACTTAGTCTATTTAGTTTATGACACAATTTATTAATAGCAAAGACCGAGCGCCCAGATAGGGATCTTGTTTCCTACGCTCTTCGGCTGTCCGTGAATGGCGGCAAAGGCATTCTCCACTTCTTTGATCCGCTCATAATCCATCAACGGATCACCGATCATAAATGTATATTTGTCATTCACCCGGTAATCGCCATTCTGCAAAAGCTCGACCGTTCCGCAGTTCGACATCTGATCGACAAAGAAAGTTTCACCGAGATAAACGCGTTCCATTTCCCGGAAAAGGCTTGCCATCAGATTGGTATTTGCCGTGAACGACCGGTAGGCACGGGACAGGCCGCCTTCTTCTTTCGTAGCCTGCAAAAGCCGGAGGACGCCTATCTCTTCCGCATAATCCAGCAATTTATGCACACGCGTATTATCTAATTCATATTTCGACGACAAGGCTTGCATGCGGGGCACTTCGGGCGCTTCCTTACCAAGCTGCACCAGCAGTTGTTTCATCTTACGGAACATTCCGAAATTCATCGGGTGGACAGAAACCAAGTCTATATCGACCGAGTCACGGACCATATCTTGTAAACGGAAAATAAAAGCATCCGGATCTTCCCAATAGAAAGGATAGCAACCATGTTCCAGATAATTCCGGAAGATCGGAACGACATTGATCTCGTCCATCACCTGCTGTGTCACTTCCGCATGGTTAAGCAGCAGTTCATCCAAAGGGACCGGCTTAAGGTCAAGCGCTCCCTCGTAGGACAAATATTCACGGAACGACATTGTGTGCAACTTGTACCAATCTCCTTTCCCGGCAAAAGGCAGTTCCGCCTTATCACCCTCAAGCAATAAAGGTGCGGCAAATACGATCTGCATCTCAGGGTAAGTTTCATATAAATGCACTATCGCCTGCTCCCAGTCACCATAGCGGTGGACACTATCCAGAAAAAGATGCCTGCCGCCATCCTCGTAAAACGTCTTTACGATCTCGGGCAACATCTGCTGTTCCTGAAACCATATATTGTCGAGTGGCAAATACAATGCTTCATCCGAATCCCCATAAGCGGATTTGATATGCTGAAGCAACAAGGTTGTTTTTCCGACACCTTTTGCACCGAAAATACCGATCAACCTCTTGTCCCACTTGATCTGCCGGGATAAATAACGTTGGAAACCCAAATTGACACCCTTGAGCAATTGCTCATGGTTTAGCCGATACATGTCCATACTATAACTGATTTGAGACAAAAATACTATATTAAAGCCAATCTACAAAACCAACAACTCACAGGAAGAATAGTTTTTTTCGTACCTTTGCATTTCTAAACCAATAAACAAATGGAAACATCTAAAGTTTATTTCACCAATCTCCGCACTACTCCGTCCAGTAACCTGCTGGACAAGATGGAACGTCTTGTAAAACGTGCCGGGATAGCAAGCATTGATTTCCAAAATCAATTTACAGCGATTAAGATCCATTTCGGCGAACCGGGAAACCTGGCATATATTCGTCCGAACTATGCTGCCCGGATGGCAACGTTACTTCGCAGCCTCGGAGCAAAGCCTTTCCTTACTGATTGCAACACCTTGTATTCAGGCCGTCGTGCCAATGCCGTGGATCATCTGGAGAGCGCTATGGAAAACGGTTTCAATCCTATTTCCGCCAAATGCGATGTGATTATCGCGGATGGCCTGAAAGGAACGGAATACCGGGAAATTGAGATTAACGGTGAGTATTGCAAAGCTCCTAAAATCGGTTCTGCCATTGCAGATGCGGATATCGTCATCACGATGAACCACTTCAAAGGGCACGAACAGACCGGATTCGGAGGTGCTTTAAAGAACATCGGTATGGGATGCGCCAGTGTCGGCGGAAAGCTGGAGCTTCATTCGGCTTCACAGCCCAGAATCGACATCGAAAGTTGCAAAGGTTGCAATATCTGTGTCAAGCATTGCCGCCACGATGCCATTCATCTGAATGCATCGCATAAAGCGGAGATCGACTACACGAAATGCGTCGGTTGCGGTCAGTGTGTCGCTCTTTGTCAATACGACGGGGCCGTCATGGGTGAAGGGGATACTTCCGAACGTCTGAATTATAAGATTGCCGAATATTCCAAAGCGGTATTATTAGGTAAAAAGCATTTCCATGTCAGCTTCATCATGAACGTATCGCCGGAATGTGACTGTTGGAATCATAATGACGCGGCTATTATCCCGGATTTGGGTATCGCAGCCTCTTTTGATCCGGTTGCTCTTGACAAAGCATGTGCCGATATGGTGATCAAAGCTCCGATCCTGGAAACGGGCAACCGTCTTTCAGACGCTCCACACCATGATCATCTGGAAGATTGCGACAAGTTCCACATCATGCACCCGGAAACCAACTGGCAAGCAGGTCTGGAACATGCCGAAAAGATCGGCCTGGGAACACAACAGTATGAATTAATAACCGTATAAAACCGTAGGGGCGGTTCGCGAACGCCCTTTATTATTTATTTTTCACATGATCAATCAAGATACCATCTGCGCCGTATCAACCGCCCCTGGGGCCGGGGGAATTGCTGTGATCCGTGTCTCCGGCCCGGAAGCAATCACGATCTGTAACACGATATTCGTACCGCGTACAGCAGGAAAAGGCCTGTTGTCACAGAAAGCCTATACGTTGCGCTATGGTAGTATCCGGCGTGGAGGAGAACTGATAGACGATGTACTGATAGCCCTTTTCCGTGCCCCCCACTCTTTTACCGGAGAAGATACGATTGAAATCACGTGTCACGGCTCCGTTTATATCCAGCAGCAAATCATGCAGCTTCTGATCGAAAACGGTTGCCGCTCCGCCCTGCCCGGCGAATATACGCAGCGTGCTTTCATGAACGGCAAAATGGACTTGAGCCAGGCGGAAGCTGTTGCCGACCTGATCGCATCGACCTCAGCCGGTCAACATCGCCTGGCACTGAACCAGATGCGCGGAGGTTTCAGCAATGAATTAAAAAATCTGCGTGAACAGCTTTTACATATAACTTCCCTGATGGAACTGGAACTGGATTTCAGCGACCACGAAGAGCTGGAGTTTGCCGACCGCAGCGAACTGAGTGCTTTAGCAGCTCATATCGAAACAGTCATATCGCGCCTGGCTAATTCCTTCAGTGTGGGAAACGCAATCAAGAATGGTATTCCGGTTGCGATTATCGGTGAAACGAATGCGGGGAAATCCACCTTACTAAACGTTTTACTGAATGAGGAAAAAGCTATTGTAAGTGATATTCACGGTACGACACGTGACGTAATCGAAGACACGATCAACATCCAGGGCATCACATTCCGTTTCATCGATACCGCCGGCATCCGTGAGACGCATGACGCTATCGAGAGTATCGGCATCGAACGTACATTCCAGAAACTCGACCAGGCAAATATCGTCCTTTGGATGATAGATGCGGTCGATGCACCCCAACAAATCGCCCAATTGTCCGAAAAGATTCTACCTCGTTGCGAAGGCAAGCAATTGATCCTCGTTTTCAACAAGGCCGACCTGCTTGCCAATACAACTGGCCTCATCCCTGCCGACCTACCCGAAAATGTCCAGTCCATCTTTATCTCCGCCAAGAAAAAAGAGAATATCAACGAGCTGCAGGATTTATTAATTCAAGCCGCCCATATCCCTTCTCTATCCCAAAACGATATCATCGTCACCAACATCCGCCATTACGAAGCCCTAACCCACGCCCTCGACTCCATCCACCGCGTCCAGGAAGGCCTCTCCGCCAACCTCTCCGGCGACTTCATCTCCCAAGACCTCCGTGAATGCATTTTCCATCTTTCAGATATCGTCGGCGAGGTTACGACGGACCAGGTGCTGGGGAATATTTTTGAGAGGTTTTGCATCGGGAAGTGACGCACAACAATCACGTGATGTTTTGAAGAATCAAATATTCATCAAAATAGGACTTCGTATGCTCCGCATTTCCACGACAGATACAGTGAATAAGGAAACGATTAAAAATTCATTATTAGAAATTTTATGAAATTAGGATATATACACAGTAACCGAGAGGAACAAACCCGAGCCATGCAGGTACTGAAAATGACTTCGGAATCTGTTGCTCTCGATGAACTCGGCATTGGCCGCATCCGTGATGCCTTCGCAGACCGTATGTTCCCCGGAATATCCACCCTGCAAAAGCACATGAAATATTTTTCGCTCATGCCGCAACTCTATCGCAAGGCTACTGAAAAACGATATAACCGTTTGTCGGAGGTGAAAGCGGAAATTATCCGGCTGGAACGCATCATGACAAAGAATCTCTACGAAGGCAGTGCGGACAAACGAGGCATTACCGGAAGTGAGATGATTGGTAAAAATGGGAACAATTATGTAAAATATGATCCGGCATACATCTACAATTCAGGATTGCAGACCTTCGGAATCTTACGTAGTCCACAATTATATGAATTAATCTACTCCACCTCAAAGGCCTTGCACAATGCCCCTAAGGTGACCAAGACGGATGACGAAGATACGAATGACGATGCGGATGACAAGTCAGGCTTGTTCCAGTTCTGCTCTTTCCCTAATGTGGATTATGATTTTACCCAGAAATGTACATTAGACCTGACTGTAGAGGACAAAAACTTCATTGTGGATCACATACTGAATGCAGAAGCATGTCAAGGTACCTTATTACGTTACATCGTGGATAATCCTGACTTTGCGATAGCCAATAGGTTTGAACAGATTCCATTCCGCCACTTGCCGCAGGAGATTGGAGAATTACAAGACCTGGCCCGACGTTTCGCTAATTTTATATATATGGTGCACATCCGCTATAACTATATCTATTCGCAATACCAAGATGAAGAAATGCGAACTGAATTTCAGGAGAAGCTCGAAGAATACCGGAATAGTGATACAGACATAGACAAAGTGCTGAATGCCGTAAGCATACGGGAGAATAGTGGAAAATGGTTCTGCAAAGAAGTTGCGGAATGCATTACAGCCAATGACATTGAAAAAGATGGAGGTCTGGACCAGTTGATTATCAACCGAGAACGAAGAATGAAAGGGAATCGTCGAAAAATTGGGAATCCTGCATATATTTACGACAGGAAGAACCGCATACACTACTATAAACTCACTTACCGATGGGAAACGGTAAAGACCTTTGCCGAGGAATTAAGAAAGGAGGCGGTCAATGGCTGATACGTTATGGAATGATATAGTCTATACGGATGTGTTGCAAAGCGATGGCTTTGTGATTGATTATGCAGTATGCACCACCTACAGTCTGGACATGCCCTCCTTATTGTCGGTACCATTTATGCTGGGAACGATGACCGACTTGACGGAGACGGCTATGCGCTCTCCTCACCTGATATTGGAGACTATCAATCAATCGGCAGGTAAGTTTGCGGTTTTCTGTAATGCCGGATGTATTGCAGTACCGCAGGCCAACTCTAAAGTGTATTCACTTCTGGAACAGAGTGTTGTACAGGTAGCACTGCAAGCAAAAGGGGGCGGTTTCGTCAATTTTCACCCCAAAGTATGGATAATCAAAGAAACAAATCCGGACACAGGTACTCAGCAAATCAAACTGATTGTCCTTTCCCGCAACCTTACCGGCTCCAACGACTTGGACGTAGTATGTGAACTTGTCGGTAAAATCGGATCAAAACCAGCCACACGAAAAGCCCAAATCCAACATGCACCGCTTGTGGACTTTCTTACATGGTTAATCGCAAAAGCTGATAACCGTACTATCCGTAAAAATATGCGTTTGCTCTGTAATGACATCAACTACATTGAACGATTTGATCTTACAGAGTCTCCCTTTGAAGATTACGAGTTTTTCCCTATGGGGATACCGGAATATGACGGATATGCAGAATGCTTTGAACAAAGTATGCTGAATCATGTGGCAGAAATGCTGGTCATCTCCCCGTTCGTGGACAAGAATATCTTGAATCAGATGGTCGATTGCAGTCCTGGAGCTAAGAAAACACTCATCACAAGACATGCTTCAGTTACACAAGATATAATCAGATTGTTCAAAAATGAGGTTTATGTCCCTAAGGAAGTACTGACCGATAAGGTAGAAAAAGATGTAGCTGTCGATTTACACGAGAAAGTTTATTTCGTACGCCGGTACGAGGGCAATCTTAGCTATAATCATCTGTATCTCGGCTCTACCAATGCCACCATGAATGGATTCGGGCGGAATGTGGAGTTTTTACTGCACTTAAAGTTTGCCCCCTATAAATCCTCGTATGAAAAGTTCCGGAATGAACTGATTAATGACAGTAAAGAATGTATGTTCGAGCAAGTCATTTCGGTACTTGAAGAAGGTGGTGGAAAAGAGGATGTCAGCAACGAATTGATGCTGCGTCGTGCGATTGCAGCCATTCAAAAGGCACAAGTTACATCAAATGACAGTAGCTATACCGTCACAATACAATACCTGCCAAACAAGATGCCTTCGGAACCTGTTTTTCTTTATCCTTTAGGATGTGACAGAAAAGAACAAGAATTGACTGACGACCTTACATTTAAAGATATGCCACTGGATTCATTGACAGAATTCTACACGATAAGAATTGGAGATTTACGCCGTCTGATAAAAATACAGACAGAAGGAATGCCAACAGATGAAAGGGACAAAGCAATATTCCGTTCCTTTATCAATACGAAAGGAAAATTCATCAACTATTTGGCATTCATGCTGACAGATGATGTGGAACAGTATATTCTGGAAAGTCAGCAATTGGAAAAAGAACTGGCCTATGAGAAAACCTCAGCTCTGGAACAGCAAATAAGCACCTCGCTATATGAGGATATGGTGAAAATGGCCTATAAATACCCTGAACGCATCGCTTCCATCCGGCAAATCGTAGAGAAAGCGGACGAGACAGTTATCCCAGACCATTTCATGGAAATGTACAACACATTTGAGAATGTTATTAAACGAATCAAACGCTTATGAGGCAGGAAGTAAAAGATTTTCAACGTGCTACTGCAGACCGTATTCTGCATATCTATAAAAACTTAGGCCACCGTCGGGTATTGCTTGCCGACGAAGTGGGCCTGGGCAAGACGTTAGTGGCCAAACAAGTCATCAATCTGGTTCGTGAATGGCACAAACAGGAGAAGGATGACTTCTTTAAGGTTGTTTATATTTGTTCGAATGCCAACATAGCCGACCAGAACATTGAGAAATTAGGGGTTGAAAATCGGATGAGTATCAGCGAGAGCCGTCTGTCAATGCAGCATCTCTATATTAAATTGGCTGAGAAACGGATTGCAGAACAGCATGAGAAGGGAGAAATGCCTGAATCAATCATTCCGCTGACACCTTCCACTTCCTTTCGTTTTTACAGTGCACAAGGAACGGCCAATGAACGTGCCTTGATGTATGATATTTTGCGCAGACTGACTCAATTCAAAGATTATAAGGAAGTTATCAGTGATTTTCTTAGCTATAATGTAAAAAACTGGCAGGAACTTATCCACATTTATAACGACAAAATCGGACTATGCGGAGAAGATTATCTTTGTGAAATGTATGGCAAGTTACAGACGGGTTTGTCGGATACTATCATCAATCAACTGATTGAATATGCACAGAATGGTTGCGACAATCGTCAGCGGGCAGACATGATTAACAAGCTGCGCCGTATCTTTGCAGAAATCAGTATAGACATGCTTGATCCGGACCTGGTCATCATGGATGAGTTTCAACGCTTCAATTCACTGCTTGAACAAGGCGATGACGAGCAATCCATGCTGGCCAACAAATTCTTTGACAACGAACGGTCCAATACAAAGATTCTGTTACTTTCCGCCACCCCCTACAAACCTTATTCCACTCTTGAAGAGTTGAATACAAATGGGAATAACGAGCATTATCAAGACTTCATGCAAGTAATAGACTTCCTATATGCCACAAAAGATAAAACCGACCAGTTCAAGTTGATATGGCATACATATTCTACTGCATTGAAGCGTACAGATGTGGTTGATTTGACACCGCTTGTTACTGCTAAAAACGAAGCGGAAGAAGCTCTGTATGGGGTAATGTGTCGCACGGAACGGTTTAACAGTGGCATTATTGACGATTCCCGTGTATGCGATGTGCAAGTCATGCCGGAAGATATCCTTTCTTTTGCGGAGGGCCAGTATCTGATGGATTGTCTAAGCCACGAAAATACGAGAGTACGTTTGGGTAATCTTCCCATGGAATACGTCAAATCTTCGCCTTATTTGTTGTCCTTTATGGATAAGTATGAACTGAAGAAGCGAATTGTTTTGGCATTACAACATTCAGATGTAAAAAAATATGGCAAAATGGACGCACTACTTCTATCAAGATATGCCATCAACAATTATCGTTCAATCCCTACTGCCAATGGAAAATTAAAGTATCTCCACGACCTCGTATTTGGTGCACGCCATGAAAAGAAGACGCAGCTGTTACTTTGGGTTCCTGCCTCCAATCCTTACTATAAGGCCGAAGATATATTCGAGAGTTACGAAGCCCGTAACTTCTCCAAGGTTATTTTATTCTCTTCATGGGAAATGGTACCGAGAATGATTTCCATCATGATGTCATATTATTCGGAGTTATATACTTTTGGAGAGTTAAAGAAAACAGAACCGGAGATGCGTTATACTTCTCAAAAGAAGAACCGTTACGGCGAGAACCGTTTAAGAGTCGACGGACTATTGGAGTATCCTTGCCGAACTTTAGCCAATCTTTTTTCTCCTGCCGCATTTTATGGAGAGAGACTTTCTTCAATCCGGAAAATCATAAAACAGAGGATCCAAGAAAAATTTGCACAGAATACGCTCATATGTACTATTCCACAACAAGGGCGTAACAACGCCAGACTTATTCTTACTCTCATGAAAATACTGGATGGAGAACCAGTAGAAGATTTGACCGGCCTGTATGTACCCTCAAATGCATTGGATGTGATGACGGATATCACCATCGCTTCACCTGCGGTATGTACTTATCGGCAATCCGGCAGTGATGAAGATGCCAAGATGGTGGCCAAAGCAATCGTCTCAGTATTCAACAAGCCTGAAAGTGCAGCTGTGATAGACCTGATGTACAATAAAAAGAATGATGATGATTATTACGAATCGGTCCTTGATTACTGTGTGATAGGCAACCTGCAGGCTGTACTCGATGAGTATGCACACATGACACAAACAAAGATGTTGGGACATGCAGTCACGAATGCTATTATCGGCACAAGCAATCTCAGCATAGACACAACCGATTCGTTGGGCAAGGAAGAGAAAAAGCAACTTATGCGTTGCCACTTTGCTATTCCATTCATTGATAAAACGGTCACAGACAAATCTGTCACACGTACCACCAATATCCGTAAGGCATTCAACTCCCCTTTCCGCCCGTTCCTGCTTTCCACTACTTCTGTCGGTCAGGAAGGTCTTGATTTTCATTGGTATGCCAGAAAGATTGTTCACTGGAACCTTCCTTCCAATCCTGTTGATTTGGAGCAACGGGAAGGTCGTATCAATCGCTTCAAATGTCTGGCAATCCGTAGAAATGTGGTAAAATTGTATGGCAGTGAAACCTATCATACTTGGGATGAACTGTTCTCTACGGCCTATTCAAATTTGAAAGGTACACATTCGGATATTGTTCCTTATTGGTGTCTTCCTGTCGCAGAGCTAACGGAAGAACAGCAAGCTAAATTGGAATACATTGAACGTATTGTTCCGCTTTACCCGCTCAGCCGTGACCGATATAAATACGAGCGTCTTATCAAGGTGCTTGCTTTGTATCGCATGACGTTGGGGCAACCACGCCAAGAGGAGCTGTTGAACCTTTTGAAAAATATGCGTCTTTCGGATGAACAGCTCAGAGAGTTGACAATCGATTTGTGTCCATATAATAAAAGAGAATGATTATAGAACAGGTCCTTTCGAAAGACTCCAAATTTTAGAGCTTCACATTTATATCAGATAAAGTACATCCAAAAGTTGAACAACAAACTTTTGGGTGTACTCCATGTAATAGAAATACTCAATTATGCTATTTAATGAACTATAAATAAAATAATTATAACCGCATTTCGAGAGAAAGGCGTCCCTATATAATTATAGACTCTTATGGATTTGCTCTTCCAATATTTGACTCAAATCATAACAATTGATATTTGTCGGATGAATTGGGCATTCTTGAACCCCATTACCAAGATCAAAACAACTATCATATAATTGAATGTTTGTAACACTGGATTTTTCGCCTGATATAAAATCATGACACGCATATACTTCTTTCTTAAACCAATGTGGAAAGACTGATTTCATGTGCAGTATATAGTTATCCCACCTTAAAGTTTTCTTCGGAGGTGAAATAACTCTTGGAGGTTGCTCATAATGCAACGAAGTATATTTTTCAAGTGAAATTTTTGTACCTTCTGAAAACAAAGTTTTTACAATATCATGCGGATCATTAGCTAGGTCATCATGCTGATCAATATGACAAAAGTTATATTCTTTATGCCGATCCAAAGTATTATACTAACACCAGCCTGCAGCAAGATGATTGTCCATTATGTAAGCACAACCTTCTTGATAAAGAATATTTAATACACTTGAAGTGTGACTCCGATTTTTTAAAATTCTTATTCTGTATATGCCAAATATGTTCCATAGATTTATATATAAATATCTTTTATTAAAAGTCAAGCATCTTTTCATAACTTATTCTTTCTTGGATACCTTTTCTCATTTCTTAAGACTCAAATCCTGCAATACTTTTTCCATTGCATCTTCCTTTATAACTGTCTTTTCACTGGTATGCTTATTAGCATGAAAAGCTATATATGTTTGCCTCGGTTTTTTTCTTAGAGAAATCAATCCCGATAAATAATTTATTCATACCTTTATATTGTTTTAGGATTAACCGATAGCAGGGATGGGCTACTACTCTAAATGATATTTAAAGATCTATAATCTATTTAGTCTTTGTCTGCTGGACTAACAGAAGTCTGTTACAATAACTAGTCTCGAGGGACTATTAATTCTTTTAGTGTACTTCCGTTAGTCGGTTAATCTTTTTTCTTCATACAACAAAGATATAAATTAACCTCAGTTTCTTTTATTACGCAAACTTAGAGTAATTCTTAGATTTTCTACTATTTTATACTTGTTATTTATCCAAATTTCGCTATATTCGTATTGAAGTTTTGACTGCAAAAAAGTGGAATAGCACAAGTACGAGAATATATACGTAATCATTGATTTTCAGACAATTAAAATCACCGTAATTTCTTCTCCTATTTCCAAAATGACTACTCGTACCTATTAAATCAGAAAGTGCTGAATATCATAATTGTGAATATATTGTATCGGCAAATAAGAGTGAAGAACGGAAAAAACGCCAACTTACTTATTTACGCATCACTCTGACATACCATTCACAATCAGGATGATAGCCATAATAAGTTTTACCATCACCGCCTAAGTCCCATGGAGAGGTCAATTCAATGGAACGTGTTGGCAACAGTTCATATTTCGCCTGACTAATCAATACTTTTGTACGCCTTCTGAATCGTTTTGAAGCAACCCTTTTTCCTCTCTTTTGCGACTTACAACAACAGCATACTCCTGCAGGAACTTTTTTTCTTGATCTGCTCATATTAATGTAATGTTATGAAGCACAATAGGCCTTGCACTAATTATGCTTCGGTTAGACATTACATCTTCTTACTGTTTAATTCATCATTCTATCTATATATTTCTCGCTTTATCTATCTGTTTTAGAATAATCTTCCTCACCTGCTCATACGAAACAGGCGTATAGTTATTATTATCTACCCCAACATCGTATTGTGTGGGTAAAAGCATATCGAGACGCGACGTATCAAGTCCCGTGCTATTGGGACTGGTATGCACATGACCGAAAAGTTGCCACACATCTCGATAGGCACCGCCATAACTGAGGAAAGGGTAATGATTCAAATAGATGCTACGCTTGCCAACTTCAATACGCATCTGCATCACTACATCTTCAAATTTATTCATATAGCCTTGCCGAATGTTCTTCCGGTCATGATTGCCTATTATCAGATAGATTTTACCATTCAAACGATTAAGTATATTGTTCCATTCAGCGGAACCTCCTAAACAAAAATCACCCAAATGGAAAACTGTATCATCGGGTTCTACCACCCTATTCCAATTAGCAATCAGTGCTTCATTCATCTGATCCACATCCTTAAACGGACGATGGCAGAAACGAATGATATTCGCATGGCTAAAATGAGTATCTGACGTAAAGAACGTATGCTCGGCATCAAATTTATAATCCATAACTTTCTCCTTTCCGCGTATCACTACGCATCTAAATCAATTTAATTTAACGAATAGGGAATGAGGAGAAGGTAACAGGTGGTAAATCTGTGTTTTTCATTCCGATTTTGCTTTCTCAGCATCGAAAAAGTGTGCAAAAATATGATAAAGCATTAAATCTTACAAATTTTTCAGCAACTATTTTCCGAGACAGATTCCATGGGCATGGGATTTCAGATGGATGGGCATGGGATTTCGGATAGATGGGCATGGAATTATCTTCCATTCTTAATTTCCAAATGGTACTTATTGTATAAAACGCATTTCTCAGGCTCGAAAGACATCCAAAACCAAACAAATGTTAATCCACTTTTTTGACCTCAAAAAGGGACTTTTTCGCCTTTTCCGAACGTTTTCCGCAATTACGACCGTCCTCTTTGCCATTACGACCGTGCTAATGTGTAGTGCACTCGGCACCTCGCGAAGATTAAGACGGTCGTAATGGCGATTTGGACGGTCGTAATTGGAAAGAGGACCGTCTTTAGGGCAAAAAAGCACCTAAATTTCCTTCAAATATTCGGGACGCCGTCTGTTTTATTTTGCTACAGGCGATTCTCCAGGAGTTAAGCTTTATCACTTTGCTGGCGTTTCCGTCTCACAGCAATCAAATTGTACGTTTTCCGGAACGATCTCGGCATCCCATTCCATCTATTGTCAGCCAAAATGATCAAAACCGTGAAAAAAGTCAATCCAAAATGGACCAAGATTTCAGACGAAATAGAAAAATACACGGGAAGGGAGGTTGTTGTATTTTTAACATATTTAAAGTCCACTAATCAAGCTGTATATATCAACATCTCCATCTTTCCATTATTATATAGCAGAATATTTCATATCTTTAGAGCCAAACAAAAGAAAACATCAATATCTAATTGATATGAACCGAATAAAAGAAGTCCTTGAAGAGAAAGGGATCAAGCAAACGTGGCTTGCAGAAAAGATTGGCAAAAGTTTCAGCCAGACCAATGCCTATGTTTGCAATCGTCGCCAACCAAGTCTTAAACAGTTGTTTGAGATAGCGAAGATATTGAATGTGGATGTAAAGAATTTGATTTAAAATGAGAAATAATAAAAATTAATGTATATGGCTAATTCTACAGAAATAGGATTTGAAAAAGAGATTTGGAAAGCAGCGGATTTGTTAAGAGGCAATATGGACGCTTCTGAGTATAAATCAGTTGTATTAGGTTTAATATTTCTAAAATATATATCAGACAGATTTGAGTCCAAATATCAATCATTAATTGATGAAGGTGACGGTTTTGAAGAGGACAAAGACGAATATACATCAGAGAATATTTTCTTTGTTCCTAAGGAAGCGAGATGGGAAACTATCGCCAAAGCAGCTCACACCCCTGAAATTGGCACCATAATAGATGAAGCCATGCGCCTCATTGAGAAAGAAAACACCCGATTGAAGGGGATTCTACCTAAAAACTTTGCTCGTCCGGAATTAGATAAACGAAGATTAGGAGATGTTGTTGATCTGTTCACCAATATTTCCATGAAGGAACATGGGGATAGCAAAGACATTCTTGGCCGTGCTTATGAGTATTGTCTTTCTAAATTTGCAGAAGCTGAAGGTAAGTTAGCAGGAGAATTTTATACCCCTGCTTGCATTGTCCGTACACTTGTGGAAGTTTTGCAACCATATAAAGGTCGAGTTTATGACCCAGCTTGTGGCTCTGGTGGTATGTTCGTCCAATCTGCAAAATTCATCGAACGACATCAAGGTAATATTAACAATATATCTGTGTTTGGACAAGATAGCAATCCCACAACATGGAAAATGGCACAAATGAATCTTGCTATTCGTGGTATAGAAGCTGATTTAGGCAAATTCAATGCCGACACATTCTTTGATGACCAGCATCCTACCCTAAAGGCAGACTTTGTCTTAGCTAACCCCCCTTTTAATATGAGTGATTGGGGTGCTGATAAATTGCAAGATGATACACGTTGGAAATATGGTATTCCTCCGTCAGGTAATGCCAACTTTGCATGGCTTCAGCACATGATTCACCACCTTTCTCCTAATGGGCAAATTGGTATGGTACTCGCAAATGGTTCCTTATCATCACAAACCGGAGGTGAAGGTACTATTAGGGAAAATATTATAAAAGCCGACCTTGTGGAAGGTATTATAGCAATGCCCTCACAGTTATTTTATACAACAGGAATACCGGTATCACTATGGTTCTTAAACCGTGCAAAAAAGCAAACAGGAAAGATATTGTTTGTTGATGCTCGTAATATGGGCACTATGGTGTCTCGTAAACTACGGGAACTAACCGAAGATGATATTCTAAAAATAGCAGATACTTTTAACAAATTTAATAACGGTACATTAGAAAATGAAAAAGGATTTTGTGCCACAATTAGCATAGATGAAGTATCTAAACAAGATTATATCCTTACTCCTGGTAGATATGTCGGCATAGCTGATGCGGAAGACGATGGTGAACCATTTGAAGAAAAAATGGAGCGACTCACGACCGAACTATCAGGCTTGTTTGCCCAATCTCATGAATTGGAAGAAGAAATACGCAAACAATTGGGAAGTATCGGATTTACAATTAAATAAATTGTCTTTCGTATTCTTTGCTTAGTACACTACTAACAAATAAGAAATATGAAAGAAAAATTAATTCAAGAGATTAGCAATGCAATGACAGATGTTTTAGATATAGAACAACAAGCTCAACTTAATGGGGTATTGCTTCAAATAATAAGCAAATATACTATTACGGAAGACGGAGAGAAGGCGCATGAAGATATTGCGACCAATGACCGTTTATTAGAGGTTTTTCTGTCTGCCAAACAAGTGGAAGGATGCACAACTCCTACCATTAAGTATTATAGCTCTACTATCAAACAGCTTTTCAAGAAAATGCCTAAAAAGGTTGTGAGTTATACAACTGAGGACATTCGTGCTTATCTTGCTGTATTTCAGCGCAAGAATAAATCCAGTAAGGTGACAATCGACAACATTCGCCGTATATTTTCATCATTCTTTGCATGGCTCGAAGAAGAAGACTATATTCTGAAAAGCCCTATCCGAAGGATACATAAGGTAAAAACAGGGGTACAAATCAAAGCTGTTTTAACAGATGAAAATATAGAGCACTTACGTGACAATTGCAAAGAACCACGCGACCTCGCCATCATTGACTTATTGGCATCTACAGGAATGCGTGTTGGCGAATTAGTCAAACTTAATCGTGAGGATGTCAATTTCAACGAGCGAGAGTGTATCGTATTTGGCAAAGGGAATAAAGAAAGAATTGTTTATTTCAATGCACGCGCTAAAATACATCTAGAACAATATCTCGCAACTCGAAAAGACCGGAACAAAGCTTTGTTCGTCTCTTTAGCAAAGCCACACAACCGACTTGAAATATCAGGTGTGGAAACAAGGTTACGCAAAATTGGAAAACAATGTAAGATTGTACGTGTGCATCCTCATAAATTCCGACGGACATTGGCTACAATGGCAATAGACAAGGGGATGCCTGTGGAGCAAGTGCAACGATTACTTGGTCATGTAAAGATTGACACCACAATGCACTATGCTATGGTGAATCAAAACAATGTGAAACTATCTCATCGTAAATTTATAAATTAGCATGATAAATAAGAATAGTATATATTATACTCATCATCATTTCGCACCACAAAATAAGCACAGAAATGATAATTTAGAGCAGCAGGCACAGGCCTGGCTCAATGAACTACTTAACAAATATGCAGATAGTACAACTGTATTAATTCATGAAATTGCAGAAATTAACCCTAAGCGAAATTTAAGTAAAGGCACATCTGCAAAGTGCATTGAAATGGCAAATCTTCCAACTATGGGGAGCTTTCCTAATGGGTGGATAGAAAAAGAATACAATGGTGGTATGAAGTTTCGTAATGGAGATACTTTGATAGCCCGAATTACTCCTTGCCTTGAAAATGGGAAGACTGCTTTCATCAATTTCCTTGATAAGGATGAAATCGCATATGGCTCCACCGAATATATAGTGATCTCAACTAAAAGCAATTATTCTTCATCATTCTTCTATTTTTTGGCTCGTAACCATGATTTTGTAGACTATGCTGTTAAAAATATGAACGGAAGTAGTGGACGTCAAAGGGTTTCAGGAGATACAATCGGCAAATACAGAATTCCGGTCATTCCCCGTGAAAAACTTGAATCATTCATGAGCCATGCTGAAATTACATTAAAAACAATTAAAGACAATTCGCTTCAAAATATGCGATTATCAATGATTCGCGATGCATTATTGCCAAAACTCATGTCTGGTGAGTTAAAAGTTAATGATTTAAACAGCTAACACATATGGAAGAGAATAAAATACCTGAAATGAAACCTCAGCTTGAACTAATAAAGAAACAAAGCTCAGATGGGAAGGAATATTGGACTTCACGTGATTTGTGTGGGGCTATGGGCTATACCACTTATTACAGGTTCGCTTCTGTAATAAAGAAAGCCATTGCTATTGCCCAAGCAAAAGGAATGAATATAAACGACCATTTTTACCTTACTGTAGAAATGGTCAAGTTAGGTTCAGGTGCATACAGAAATGTAGAAAACTTCCATTTATCAAGAATGGCTTGTCTTATCATTGCCGAGAATGCAGATTCCAAGAAAGCATTAGTACAACAGGCTCGTGCTTTTTTCAAGTGCCAAACAAGTTTGTTAGAATTAACATCCAATAATCTATCTTCCAATATCTTATTCTATAAAACAAGTCAAGGAGAAGTAAAGATAGAAGTAATATTCAATAATGAAACATTTTGGATGTCACAAAAGCGAATGGCAGCTCTTTTTGGTGTCGATGTAAAGACAATCAATTATCATTTAGGACAAATATATGAATCGGGAGAACTACAAGAGGAGGCAACTATCCGAAAAATTCAGATAGTTCAACAAGAAGGAGAGAGAGAGGTGGAGCGTTCTCCCATGTTCTATAATCTTGATGCAATTATTGCCGTAGGATACAGAGTAAACAGTTATCAAGCCACTCAATTCCGAATTTGGGCAACTGGAGTACTTAAAGAGTTTATCGTAAAAGGCTTTGCAATGGATGACGAACGCTTAAAACAAGGTCGTCATTTTGGAAAAGATTACTTTGACGATTTACTGCAACGCATCCGTGAAATCCGTACATCTGAACGAAGGTATTATCAGAAAATAACAGATGTATATGCAGAATGTAGTGCTGATTACGATGCTAAATCGGATACAACTAGGTTGTTCTTCAAAATGGTACAGAACATGATGCATTGGGCAGTAACTCATCATACAGCAGCAGAAATAATATATAACCGTGCTGATGCCGAGATGCCCCACATGGGACTGACAACATGGAAAAAAGCCCCTGATGGAAGGATACAAAAATCTGATACAATAGTTGCCAAAAATTATCTGTCAGACAAAGAGGTATCGCAATTAGAACGTTTATCATCCGCATTTCTTGACTTTGCAGAATTAAGGGCAGAACAACAGCTCATCACAACAATGAATGATTGGAAAAACAAATTAAGCAGTTTCCTATCGATAAGTGATTATGAGGTTTTGATGCACTCAGGCACAGTTTCTAATGAAGAAGCACAAGAAAAAGCCTTTTGTGAGTATGAGAAGTTTAAGCTCATACAGGATCGTGAATATTTATCTGACTTTGATAAAGAGCTAAAACGTTTGAAAGATAAAGGACTATTTAATGACGAAAATTAACTATTTACACCGCTAAATTCTCATTTATGGAAGAGATAAAAACATATACATTAGAGGAACTAATAAAAGGTAAAGGCAATTATGGAATAGCAGCATCAGCTGTACCATACAATCCTTCTTTACGTACTTATTTGAGAATAACTGATATTAACGATGATGGTACACTCAATAAGTCTAGCATGATGTCTGTTGATGAAAAAAACGCAGATGCCTTTCTTTTAAAACCTAATGACATTGTATTTGCAAGAACAGGGAATAGTACAGGGCGTTCCTATTTCTATGACGGCTCTGATGGTGAACTCGTATATGCTGGATTCCTTATAAAATTTTCTTTGGATGAAACAAAAGTTAATCCTCGTATTTTGAAGTATTACACCCATTCAAAGCTTTATTATGATTGGGTTCATTCTTTTGATACAGGTGGGACGAGAGGGAATATCAATGCAAAGACTTATGGAACAATGCCTATTATGTTACCTTCACGAGATGTTCAAAATAGAATAGTTGATATCCTGAAATCTTTGGATAATAAAATCGAGCTCAACCGCCGGATAAATGATAATTTAGAGCAGCAGGCACAGGCGTTGTTCAATCACTTTTTTATTGAACAACCTGCATTATTAGGAAAGTATAGTCTAGGCAATCTTACAGATTCAGCAAACTATATTAACGGTTTGGCTATGCAAAAGTTTCGTCCAAGAGAAGGTGAACAGGGTATTCCTGTTCTAAAAATCAAAGAATTAGGGCAAGGAAGAACTGATACATCATCAGATATTTGTTCTGAAAGTATAGACGAAGTTTATAAAGTTTATAATGGAGATATAATATTTTCATGGTCAGGAACTCTTATGGTCAAAATATGGTGTGGCGGCAAGTGTGGTTTAAATCAACATTTGTTCAAAGTAACATCAGAACAGTACCCTAAATGGTTTTACTATTTTTGGACGAAACATCATCTAGATAAATTCATCCGAATAGCCCAAGATAAAGCTGTGACTATGGGACATATAAAGAGAGGAGAACTTGAAAAATCGGAAGTTTTATTTCCTGATACAGTTGTTCTAAATAAAATCGATGATATTATAAGTCCTATATTTAATCAAATAATCGGATTGAAATGCGAAAATCGTAATCTCACAAAGACACGAGACACTTTACTGCCCAAACTGATGTCTGGAGAGTTAAACGTTAATAAAATAAACTGCTAAATTCTCATTTATGGAAGAGACAAAAATTTATAAGTTCAGTGAACTTTGTTCCAAAATAGGCAGTGGAGCAACGCCTAAAGGCGGTAAGGAGTCATATTTGGGTGGAGATATTGCACTAATAAGAAGTCAAAACGTGTTGGACTTCAATTTTTCAGTAGATGGTCTTGCATATATTAATAATGAACAAGCGCAGAAATTAAACAATGTTTCCATCGAAGAGAATGATGTTCTACTTAATATTACTGGCGATTCTGTAGCAAGAGCTTGTATGGCCCCCAGCTGGATTCTTCCAGCAAGGGTTAATCAGCATGTAGCCATTGTTCGAGGAAATGCAGATCTTGTATTGAATGATTATCTGCTCTATTTTCTGCAATATAAGAAATCTTATTTGCTCTCTATTTCACAAGGAGGAGCTACAAGAAACGCTTTGACTAAAAGAATGATTGAAGATATTGAACTTCTACTTCCTAATTTGTCTCACCAGAGGAAAGTGGTTTCAATACTCCACTCCCTCAACGACAAAATCGAGCTCAACCGCCGGATAAATGATAATTTAAATTAGATACAATGCGCTGGATTCTAGAGCTAATAGAAAAAGTGCCGAGCTTCAAAGCATACGAAGCTCATATCTCAACAATTGAAAATAATGTTGAGACGAATCCTGCTTTATGTATTGAAACAAGCAAAAGTTTTATTGAAGGTATCTGTAAAACCATACTAACTAATCAAGGACAAGCCCTTAATGATGATACTCAATTTCAGGTTTTAGTAAAGCAAACATTAGAGCAACTAATTACACAATCAGGTACAGATTTAGCAGAACTCCCAGAATTAGGGCGAAGAATAGCGTCTGTTGCACAAAAAATAGCTGAGATACGCAATAATGCAGGATTTGCGACTCATGGTTTAGACATAGCACATCCTTGTATTGACAAAGTATTATCTTTATTCATCTATAAAATAACAGATGTGATTGGAGGATTTATCATGTATTTCTATATCAATCATGTGAGAAATGGAGATACGAGAGTCCTATATAAGGATTGTGAGAGTTTCAATAACTGGTTTGATGATGAAAATCCTTTAGAAATTGGAGGAGTGATTATTTCTGCTTCTGAAGCTTTATACAACCTTGATTATCAAGCATACAAAGCAAACTATGCAGATTTTATTGATTTTGAATTAAATAAAGAATAACATATGGATATTGCAAAAGGAAGCATTTATGAATTATTAAATGGCAAATATCAATATATTGTGCCTGTATATCAACGTAAATATAGTTGGCTTAAAGAAAAACAATGTGAAAGACTTTGGAACGATATTGTCAAAATGGAACAGAGTGGTAAGAAGCATCACTTTGTAGGTTCCATTGTGAATATTTCAGATTGCAATGCACCGATGGGCATTCACAAATACCTTGTTATAGATGGACAGCAAAGAATGACTACTCTTACAATCCTAATGATTGCTTTAAGAGATTACATTAAGGAGAACCCCTCAGATGAAGTTGACGAAGACACACTGACATATTTTTTGTTGAAAAACGATCATCAAAAAGGGAATGACAGATATAAACTGATTCTTTCTGATTCAGATAAAGACGTGTTAGTAAAACTAATAGACAATCTTCCTTTTAACAGCTCAGAAGATTCTAATATTTACATAAACTATCGCTATTTCAAAGAAAAAATCGCAATGGGAGAGTTAACGCCTCTACAAATTTATCAGTCTATAGCAAAACTACAGATTGTAAGCATCACACTGAATAATGCCGATGGAGATGATCCACAACTTATTTTTGAAAGTCTGAATTCTACAGGTATGGATTTGTCACAATCAGACCTCATCAGGAATTTTATACTTATGGGCATTTCAAGTGATGAACAAACAGACATCTATCTGAATTACTGGAAACCAATGGAAGATTCTTTCCCCCTTCACGATAGAGCATACTTCATAGACAGATTCTTTCGTGATTATTTAACCATGAAATTAAGCAGGATTCCTAAAATAGAACAGATATACGAAGAATTCAAAAACTATCATACGAACTCGGAGTTCTCTTCTATTTCAGAATTGGCAAGTGATATTCTGCTATACGGAAAATGTTATACGGAAATTATCCAAAACAATTGTGTAGACAAAGAGCTGAACTCCTTGTTTTTAGATATTACTCAAATCAGGATGGAAGTTGCATATCCTTTTCTTATAAAAATATATGGTGATTACAAGAATAAGATTATTAGTAAAGACGTTTTAATAGAAATAGTGCAAGCCACCATAGCTTATGTAGTAAGAAGGGCAGTTTGTGAAATACCAACCAACTCACTCAACAAGACTTTTGCGACAATGAAGAACAACATCGTAAAAGATGATTATCTAAATTCGATAAAATATGCCTTTATTCAACTTGACTCCTATAAGTCATTTCCTACAGATTCCGAATTCGCCAATGAGTTAGAAAAACGAGATATTTATAAAGCAAGAATTATCAACTATCTACTTGTAAAACTGGAGAATTACAAAAACAAGGAACCCATATCGTTTGAAGGTTTCACGATTGAACACATCATGCCACAAAATGAGAACCTAAGATTAGAATGGCAAAAAGCATTAGGTGATAATTGGCAAGAAGATCATGTTACATACCTTCACCGACTTGGAAATCTGACACTCACCCGATATAATTCGGAAATGGGTGATAAACCCTTTCAAGAAAAATTGCATATTTTCAAAAAGAGTGCTACGCATAATCTAAATAGCTTTGTGATAGAACAAACGACTTGGAACACAAAACTTATTAGAGAACGAGCCAAGGGCCTTATTGAATATGCTCTTAATATTTGGGCATATCCTAAATTAGACGAGATAATACTCTGCAAGTTTAATCAGCCTAAGGAAGAAACTGAATCAAAATACACATTTGAATCATATGATTATTCCAATGTATTTGTACGCATGTTATTTGAGAAATTAGATGAAGCTATTTTAGCTATAAATCCTAGCATTAAAAGAGAATATAAAAAACTTTATATCGCATATAAATACAAAACCAATATAGCTGATATCGTTATACAAAAATCCAGATTAAGAGTTAGTATTAATATGAAATTCAATGAAGTACACGACCCTAATAATATCTGCAAAGACATAACCGGAGTTGGACGTTGGGGTAATGGAGATATTGAAATTAGCTTTGATTCATTAGTCTTATTACCTCAAACAATAGAAATTATCAAACAATCTTTCAATAAACAATAATTGCCATGACATTCACCGAAGATAATTACGAAAAGGCATTGATTGCCCTATTTGATAATCTAGGCTATCAATACTTATATGGTCCTAACGTAGAAAGAGATTATTATACTCCATTTTATAAAGAACAGTTGGTAGACAGTTTGCATACTATTAATTCCAATAAGCCAGAAATTGCTATCAATGAAGCCATCACAAAGCTAAAAGATATTGACACAGGCAGTCTAATACAGAAGAATGAACTTTTCATGGATTATCTACAACATGGCATTGAAGTGTCTTATCATAATGGAAAAGAACAACAACATGAAATAATTTATTTAATAGATTACACACATATCAATCGAAACTGTTTCCAAGTTATCAATCAATGGACATTTGTAGAACACTCAGAGAAAAGAGCAGATATTATCATCTTCATAAATGGATTACCACTTGTGGTTATTGAACTAAAATCTCCTTCACGTGAAGAAACCGATGCTTCAGAAGCCTATCTACAATTACGCAACTATATGAGGGAAGTTCCGTCGCTTTTCATCTATAATGTGTTTTGTGTGATGAGCGACATGAGCTGTTCAAAAGCAGGAACCATCACAAGTAAAGAAGACCGCTATATGCAGTGGAAGACAAAGGACGGCCAGTATGAAGATAATGAATATGTAAACTACGATGTATTTTTTGAAGGAATGTTCATAAAAGAACGTCTGGTAGATATTATAAAGAATTTTACTTGCTTTTCTAAAGACGAAACGGGGGCAGCTAAAATTCTAGCAGGCTATCATCAATACTTTGCTGTAAGAAAGGCTGTAGAAAGAACTAAGGTATCTACACTAGGAGATGGTAAAATTGGTGTATTTTGGCATACGCAAGGTAGTGGAAAGTCATTATCAATGGTATTTTATGCCCATCTCTTACAAGAGGAGCTTTCACAACCAACAATTATTGTGATTACCGACCGTAATGATTTGGACGATCAACTATATACTCAATTCTCTAAATGTCAACAGTTTTTACGACAAATTCCTGTACAAGCCAAAAGTAGAGAAGACTTAAAAAGGCTATTATCTGGGAGAGAAGCGAATGGAATCATCTTTACAACTATGCAAAAGTTTGAAGAATCGGAAGAAGCATTATCAGAACGTAAAAACATCATAGTAATGGCCGATGAAGCACACCGAGGGCAATATGGCTTTGAAGAAAAAGTAGATATCAAAACAGGAAAGATTTCTATCGGAACTGCTAGAATTATACATAATTCTTTACCAAACGCCTCATACATTGGATTCACCGGTACACCTATTTCAACTAGGGACAGGGATACAGTAGAGGTTTTCGGCAATTATATTGACGTTTACGATATGACTCAAGCTGTAGCCGACGGGGCAACTTGCCCGGTATATTACGAATCAAGAGTTATCAGTCTTAATTTGGATGAGACTACATTAAAAGCTATTGATGACGAATATGATTTACTGTATTCAGAAGGTGCTACAGATGAACAGATAGAAAAGAGCAAACAAGAAATGTCGCATTTAGAAGAAATCTTGGGAGCACCTGAAACGATTGATTCTCTTTGCAAAGATATACTACAACATTATGAAGAAAACAGACAATATGAACTAACAGGAAAAGCCATGATTGTTGCCTACTCTCGTTCCATTGCCATTAGTATTTATCAAAGATTATTGGAATTACGTCCAGGCTGGGAAGAGAAAATTAAAGTCGTAATGACTGGTAGTAACAAAGATCCGGAAGAGTGGCATGACATTATTGGGAATAAACAATATAAAAAAGAACTTGCCAAACGCTTCAAAGACAACAACGATCCTATGAAAATCGCTATTGTCGTGGATATGTGGTTAACGGGTTTCGATGTTCCATCATTGGCTACTATGTATATTTATAAACCCATGAGTGGACATAATTTAATGCAAGCCATCGCTCGTGTTAATCGCGTATTTAATGATAAAGCAGGAGGACTTGTTGTAGATTATATCGGATTTGCTAAAGCTCTTAAAGAAGCGATGCGTGATTATACAGGAAGAGACAAGCAAAAATTTGGGAATCCGGATATTAAAGAAACAGCATTGCTTAAGTTTAAAGAGAAACTGGAGATTTGTCGCGATATGTTTCATGGATTTAATTATAGTAAATTCCAATCGAGCTCAGATGCAGAGCGTGCTCAAATCATTAAAGGAGGTGTAAACTTTATTATGTCTTCCGAAAAACAAGAAATACAACCTCTCTTTATGAAGGAAGCGATATTACTTCATAACTCAATTACACTCTGCCGCAGCTTACTTAACGAACAACAAAGATTTGAGTCAGCTTTCTTTGAAACAGTCCGTACATTACTTTCAAGAATGACAGGAAAAGGGAAAGTATCTAAGAGAGAAATCAATATACGCATTAGTGAATTGTTGAAACAAAGCGTAAAAAGTGATGGAATTATCAATTTATTCTCTGATGTGAAGGCTGAGTTTTCTTTATTCGATACCGCTTTCTTGGATGAAATATCGAAAATGAAAGAAAAGAATATAGCTATTGAATTGCTCAAAAGGTTATTGGCAGAAAGAGTTTCACTCTATCAAAAAACGAATATAGTGCAAGCTGAAAAGTTTTCAGATTTACTAAATCGTTCACTCTCTAATTATTTGAAAGGACTTCTTACTAATGAAGAGGTTATTCAAGAATTATTAAAATTGGCAAAAGAGATTTCGACATCAGAATCTACAATAGATGAGTTAGGGCTTACAGCGGAAGAAAAATCATTTTATGATGCATTAACCAAGCCACAGGCTGTTCATGATGTTTATTCCAATGAACAATTAGTAGCCATGACTAAAGAACTCACAGAAGCACTCCGCAAAAACCGTACCATTGATTGGCAAAAGAAAGAGTCTGCAAGAGCCGGTATGCGCAAAATGATTAAACGGCTTCTGAAAAAATACAAGTATCCACCTGAAGAAGCATCCAATGCACTGGAAACTGTTATTCGCCAGTGTGAAAAATGGACTGACAATGAGCCTGATACTTTTTCAGGGTACGAGAATGTAGTAAAGTATGACTTGCAAGAAAATTCATACTCTATTGCAGCAGAACCAGAAGTAAAATATTACACAAAAAATAAAGATTAAAACCTTATTTACTGAACAAGGTTGTAGAATAAAAGAATTAAGATTGAATACAAATGAACATAGACTTTGAATCATACATCCGCGGCAGTGAGCCTGACAAAAAAGAAAAGGCTTCAGCTTGGAAAACAGCTATCGGATTGCAGGCGGTAGATGGATTGAAAACGTCCGATTACCTGAAAGATGCAGCAGTCAAGCATATCGAAGGTGATATAAACATTGATGAAGTAAAAGAACTCATCAATGAATATTACCAATCAAAGACTGTACGTACTCCGAAAGATGAAGAAACTGAAGAAGCAGATAAGGTGTCTGCAAATATCACTCGAATATTAAATGAACGGTCATTTGCTTTTTCTGTGACAGGTTTTACATCTATTCACCGTAGATTATTTGAAGGCGTCTTCAAGTTTGCCGGAAAAATCCGAGACTATGATATAACTAAAAAAGAATGGGTACTTCATGGTGATACAGTACTTTACGTCAACTCCGAGGATTTACGCAAGGCTTTGGAATATGATTTGGAACAGGAAAAGGACTTTTCATACAAAGGCTTGTCCATGAACGATATAGTAACGCACATTGCCAGATTCGTGTCAGGCATTTGGCAAATTCATCCATTCGGAGAAGGCAACACGCGTACTACGGCCGTCTTTACTATAAAGTATTTGCGTAGCATCGGCTTTGATGTCGACAATAATCTGTTTGCCGACAACTCATGGTACTTCCGCAATGCGTTGGTTCGTGCAAATTATAGAAATATACGAAAAGGCGTTGAACCAGATATGAGTTTTCTGGTTTTGTTTTTCAGAAATCTAATAATGGGAGAAAATCATGAGCTAAAGAATAGAGCCATGATTATTAACGCACCACTGCTGTTGACCGAACAAGTTAACCGAACAAGTACCGAACAAGTACCGAACATGCTTAGCGCACCACTGTCAGCAATCATAAAAGCAATTGGAACAGAACAAAGCTCTTTAAAAGTAATAATGGAAAGAATTGGATTAAAGCATCGCCCCACTTTTATTACTAATTATCTGACACCAGCTATTCAGAGTGGCTTTGTCACCTCTCTCTATCCAAACAATCCCAAGCACCCGCAACAAAAGTATCTGTTAACGGCGAAGGGGTTGGCTATCTTTAATTCAAACAAATGACAAACAAGGCACTAACAATCAATAACGTAAACAAGCTTATCATTATAAGTAAGTCGTAATCAATAATCATCAGCAAAATCATGGAACTATCCAAAAGTCAAAAAAAAATAGCTCGCCAACTTATTAGCAAAGCTTTACAACGTGAATGTAAAACGTTTTTGGAGGAGGTGAAAGATATACTGCCTCTGAGAGATCAGACACCTCATGAGGTATATCTGAATCTTTACAAAAAAGTCACAGACTTCGACAAGCATATTGCAACACAATATGACGGGCTGTCCGGATCACGTTATTTCATGGCTGTATTCAGCCTGTTTTATAACAATGTCCTAACTGAAGATGACATTAAGTTATTCGATGAAGAAGTGCAACAAAATTTAATGGCGATGAAACAGAATTGGGATTTGTGATCTTCAGGAACAGATAATCGAGAAAAAGATTGTTATCTGTTTCTGATTTTACCATCTTTGCAATTAGAAATGGTAAAATAATTACTCCTGAAGATATGGATCAACCCAAACTCGAACGCTTGCTGCATCTCATGATGTTACTGACAGCCAACACTTGCTATACAATAGAAGAACTGGCCGAACGTATGGATACTTCTCCCCGTTCTATTTATCGTTATCTCGACACATTCAAAGCTGCCGGATTTACAATCTACAAAGAGGGTCCTTATGTCCGGATGGGCAAAGAATCTCCTTTCTTTAAAGATATTTCCCAACTCATTCACTTCAGTAAAGAAGAAGCCTACATGATTCACCAGGTAATCGAAGCCATTGATAATAATAATCTGATAAAACAAAACCTAAAGCGGAAACTGGCTTCAGTCTACAATAGCAAAATAATCGCGGATTCTGTCATCAAAGGAAGGGATGCAGATAATATCCGGAAACTGATCGATGCATACGAGCAGAAAAAACAGGTTATTTTACATAATTACTCATCTGCTCATGGACAAACCGCAACGGATCGGTATGTGGAACCTTTTGCTTTTACTACCAATTATGTAGAAGTATGGTGTTACGAACCGGCCAGCAAACGAAACAAACTCTTCCGTATATCACGCATCGAATCCGTTGAAGTGACAACTGCAAATTGGGAATATGAGGAAATACATCAAGAAGGTTTTACGGATATATTCCGTATGAGCAGCTATGAAGGAGAAAAATACTCAATCACATTGCAACTAACCCGAAGAGCTTACAATCTGCTTATCGAAGAATATCCATTGGCAGAACAAGATACACAACAAATATCACCAGACCACTGGTTATTAAAAACACAAGTAAGCAACTTCATCGGTGCCACACGCTTTATCCTTGGTTTAGCTGCCGACATTCTAATTATTGATTCACCGGAATTAAAAGAATATATCAAGAAATATGTTTCGAACCATATAAATTCACTCATACAAGCATAAAAAAAATTACGTTGTGACAAAACCTGTCAAAACGTGATTGTTTCTTTGCATCATCATACAAAAAAGACAACGTTATGGAAAGAAGACATTTTATTAATTTCGACATTGCAGGTTTCACTTATTGGAATGGGACATTGGTTTTTCAAGAACTCGCTATCGGAACTGAACTGCAATTAAAAAGGGAAAAAGATAACAAATTTGATCCCTATGCCGTAGCCATCTATTACAAGGACTACAAATTAGGATTCATCCCCCGGGATAAGAATCAGGAAATCAGTAAACTTTGTGAACAAGGATATGCAAATATATTCGAAGTACGAATCAACAGGATTTCTAAAGATGAACGTCCGGAGAATCAAATCGGCGTCATAGTATATATCAAACAACGCAATGACATCCAGTAAAGATCCCCGCATTGTTCCATCATAAAAGATATTGTATATGACCTATGAATATATAAACCAATTGCTTAAGAACCATACCACCATCCGATTATTGAAAGCTGATAATGCACCGCTTATTATCAGCTTTCTATCCTCTGCTTTCAAGGAAGAATTCTCGAATCAGGAGGAAGGCGGCATCCTGGAAAAAGAACTGACCAGCCGCCTCTCGGATGTTCTCTATATATTAAATGAACCGGGCAAAACGTACCCTAAACCACCGGCTGAATATTTGACAGATTGGAGCAATGCCGGATTTCTTCGCAAGTATCCGGGGAAAACAGATGAGTTTGTCTACGAACTGACACCGGCCACGGAACTGGCTTTCAAATGGATTGACAGTCTGGAGAAACGAGAATTCATCGGTACGGAATCGCGTCTGAAATATCTTTTCGAACGAATGCAAAAGCTGGTGGGCAAAACCCAAATGAATGCATCGGAAAGACTCGCTCAACTGGAAGCACAGAAGCAGATATTAGAACAGAGCATTGAAAATATCAAGGCCGGCAAACTGGAAATGCTGGACGAACGGCAAATAAAGGAAGAGTATTTCCTGATTGAGGATACAGCCAAATCATTACTTGCCGACTTTAGAGAAGTGGAACAGAACTTCAGGGACCTGGATCGAAATTTCAGAAGACAGATCATTACAACCAGTCAATCGAAAGGCGAGGTCCTGTCGGACTTATTCGAACAACAAGACTTCCTCGCGCAAACCGATCAGGGAAAAAGCTTTACCGCTTTCTGGGAATTCTTGCTGTCACAATCCAAACAAGTGGAATTTGAAAAATTAATTGAACTCATGCTTAATATACCTGTTGTACAAAAGATGAGGAATGATAATTTCCGTATGGAGTTATTGAGAAACAGCTTGATCGAAGCAGGAGACCGTACCAATAAAACGACAAATTCGCTATGGAATCAGCTACGAAGATACCTGGAACACAAATCCTTCTTTGAAAACAAACGAATCCACGAACAGATCGATGAAGGGCTCAAATTAATTTTCGAGCATCCGGAAATCGACTTTACGAAACTCCCGGCATTGGAAGTGGAGGACATCATCCATATCGACCTGATCTGTGACCGTCCGCTGTTTTCACCTCCCGAACAAATAAAATTCAAGAAGCAACCGTTGCAGGAAGGCAAAGCATCCGGAAGCAATGAACTGCTGTACGAACAGTTTGAAATAGATATTCCTAAATTAAAAGATAATATCAGACAATTGCTCAGATATCAGCCACAAGTTTCTTTGCCGGAATTAATAAAGGCACACCCTATCGAAAAAGGAGTGGCTGAAGTAGTGGCTTATCTGGACATCGCAACCAAAAACGAGAAACGGCATTCGGTTTCTGCCGATGAACAGGAGGAGATACAAATCCGTAATTCACAAACCGGACAAATATTCAAAGTGAAAATTCCTAAAATCATATTCAATCGATGAAGAAAGTCTATTCCAACGTACTGATATCCTTATTAAAAGGTATTGTATATAGTCATCAAGAAGAAATATGGAACACATTGATGCAACCCGAACATGAACGGGATATTAGAAACTATTTTGCTGACATCCATCTGGATGTCATTATCGACAAGGCTGAAGGATATGCTTATCTGAAACAACAACAGTCGCAAACAGCCGGTGAAGAGGAATCCTCTGAGCAGGAAAACATTCCTAAATTAATCAGACGCCGTCCGCTCACCTTCCATGTGTCATTACTCTGTTTATTGCTTCGCAAGCACTTGATCGAAAATGATCAGGAAGGGGAATCCGCCAAAGCGATACTGAGCCGTGAAGAGATCGACAACCTGATGAAATTATACCTGAAGGAAACAAGCAATGAAGCCAACACGCAGAAACAAATAGACAGCGCCATCAAAAAAGTGATCGACGAAGGTTTCTTGCGACAAATGAAAACAGAACAGGAACAATATGAAGTCAATCGTATCATCAAGGCATTTGTCAATGCAGACCAAGTCAGCGAATGGTTAGAACGGTATAAAGAATATGTAACACAGTCAAAGAAATGAAGAACGAAGTCGGACAGGTAGGCCACCGCCTGCAATATATGGAATTATTAAACTGGGGAACCTTTAATAATAAGATATGGCGAATCACCCCGCAAGGTGAGAACTCATTACTAACCGGTGCCGTAGGATCGGGGAAATCGACTGTTGTCGATGCATTGACCTGCCTTCTGGTACCCTACAACCGCATAACATTCAATAAAGCAGCCGGCGCCGAAAGCAAAGAGCGCAATCTGGCTTCATACATCAAAGGAAATTACAGTTCAAAAAGCGACGAACTGACCAATGGCAGCAAAGCCGTTTCCCTGCGTTATACAAAGTCAGGCGAAGCTACGTTTACAGTCATTATTGCCAATTTTTATAATGCCGGATACAATACACACACTTCATTAGCCCAACTTTTCTGGATTGAGAATGGCAGTAATGTCCGTAAACTACTACTGATAGGAAGCGAGCCACTCACAATTAAAGAGCATTTCTCCGGATTCGCGGATATTAAAGAACTGAAGAAACGATTGCGTACCAATAACTGCATCGAAATATTTGATGACAACTTTACCCGATACAGCCAACGATTCCGCCAACTGTTCGGCATGAACTCTGATAAGGCTATCGAATTGTTCTATCAAACAGTTTCCATGAAATCGGTAAGCAGTCTTACCAACTTTGTCCGCGAACAAATGCTGGAACCGACTAACATACAAGAACAAATAGATGAACTGAAAAAACGATTCGACAACCTGCATCAAGCGCATGCCGCGGTAATGGAGGCCCGTAAGCAACGTGACATTTTGAATCCGCTGACCGGACTGGATCATGAATATTCCCAAGTAGAAGAACAATTACACGAAATTGAAGTACTGCTGTCGGATGCTATCCCGGCCTACTTTGCCGACAAGAAAATAAGTCTGTTGCAAAAAGAGATCGCCAATTGCAAGCGCAAACTCACACAGCTGGAAAACCAAATCAAACAAGCAGAGACAGAGCTTGATACCTGCCGCAATACGATGAACGAACTTCGACAAGCCATCCACGACAACGGGGGTGCCCGCCTGGATCAAATCAAGACTGAAATAGCACAAGCTGCCAAAGACCAGCAAGACAAAAAGAAACAACACGAAGAATATCTCCAACTGACCCAGCAATGTGGTCTTCCCGCAGCCAACACCGAACAGACCTTTTACCGCAATTTGAAAAGTGCAGAGGAAAAGCAGGACGAAATACAGAAAGAGCGGGATAAGTTGACAAAACTGCAAGGTACGAAAATAGCTGAACATCTCAACACTCGACAGGAAATTGATATGCAAAAGCAGGAGATAGAGTCTTTGCAAACACGCTCCAACCAGTTGCCTTCCGGCATTTTGGAAATACGAAAACAGTTGGTCGAAAATTTAGGTATTCGCGAGGAGGAGATCCCCTTTGTCGGCGAACTGTTGCAAGTCCGTTCCAAAGACAAAGAATGGGAAGGAGCTTTGGAGCGATTGTTACGGGGATTCGGTATCAGCATGTTGGTTCCCGACCGATATTATCACTTAGTATCGGGATTCGTAAATGCCAACAAACTGCAGGACAATCGCCATAAAGGTATCCGCCTGGAATATTTCCGCATACCGGCAGAAAGCAAACAACAGAGTGCTCTCATTGAAGATTTATCTCCCTCGTCAGCAGTAAACAAAATTAATATTAAACCCAATACACCATTCTACAATTGGATAGAGAAAGAATTGGTGCACCGCTTCAATCTGCAATGTGTATCCTTAGATGAATTTCAGCATGTCAGTGATGGGATCACAAAAGAAGGACAAATCAAAACAGGTCGTTTGCGCCATGTCAAAGATGATCGTCGCGACCTTTGGGATCGCAGAAACTTCATATTAGGTTGGAGTAATAAAGAGAAAATACAAGCGATCGAATCCTACCTGAAATCGCTTTTGTCCCAATATAAAACAGAAGAAACCGGAATTGAAGAACTTTCAAAGGCAATAGATGTATGCAATAATACCCGATCGTCTTTAATGCAGATAAAAAGATTCCAAGACTGGAATGATCTGAACTGGCAACAAGAAACAGAACGTATATCCCAACTGCAAAAAGAAGAACAAGAGCTGGCAAAAAGTAACGATCTGATTAAAACGCTGGCAGAGCGGCAAAAGCAGTTGGAAAGCAAAGAAAGCGACTTGAGAAATCAGATCGATAAGCTAAAAGACAATCGAGGACGATTGAATAATCAAGTAGAGACAGACTATGCTCAACTACCGGATTTACAACAACAGTCCGCTTCGCTTTCCTCGGAAAACAAAAGTGCCTATTATTCCAAAATAGAATCGTCGCAACCAAGCAGTTCTTACACACTTGGCAATATAGACAGCCAGAAAGGAGAGCTATCCAAAAGCTTATCGGGAACCCGGTTGAACATGCAGAAAAAGCGGGATACACTGAGAGAGAAGATCACTAAAATCATGCGTGACTATCGTAACGCTTTCCCTTTCGAGGCCCTGGAACTACCCGAAGATATTGAAGCCCGCGCCGAATATCTAAAGATTCTTCAACAGGTTATCACAGAAGGATTACCGGCACACGAAGCAAAACTAAAGGTACTCTTGAATCAGGATACCATAAAAAGCATCGTTACCTTCGACAATAAACTGGATTTGCATGCCAAACAAATTCAGAAAAAAATAGAAATAATAAACCGTCACCTGGAGGCTATCGAGTTCAACAAGGGTACTTACATCAAACTCCAGACGGTAGCCAATCCCAACCGGGAAATTCTTGAATTCAAGGAAAATCTGAAAGCTTGCTACAGCAACATTCTCAGCACGGACGATGCGTACACCGAGGATCGTTTCGAACAGGTACAATGTATTCTGAATCGTTTCCGCAGCAATGAAAACAAGGATATTGAATGGACCGCACAAGTTACAGACGTACGTCAATGGTTCCTCTTCAATGTGAGTGAACGTTACCGGGCCGACGACTCGGAGAAGGAGTTCTACGCCGGCACTTCCGGCAAATCGGGTGGCCAGAAAGAGAAGCTGGCCTACACCATTCTGGCCTCTGCCCTCGCCTATCAGTTTGGACTGAACTATCAGGAAGAGCGGAGTCAGTCGTTCCGGTTTGTTGTCATAGACGAGGCCTTCGGTCGTGGCGATGACGAAAGTACGCAATTCGGACTCGACCTGTTCAAGAAACTGAATCTACAGCTATTGATTGTCACCCCGATGCAGAAAATCCATGTCATTGAAAACTACATCCATTCCGTCCATTATGTATCGAATCCGGAAGGCAATGAGTCGCAAATCCGTAATTTAAGTATCGAAGAGTACAAAGCAGAAAAAAGCCAGTATCATTCACAAATAGAAATCATCCCATGATTACACCACAAGATATAAAAAAACAATGCCTGAATTGGTGGAAAGAATTACTCCTGTCGAACATGGCAGGAGAGCCTTTCTTTCCGAAAAGAATTACCCGCATCGGAAAGATAACAGCGAAAGATA
This sequence comes from Parabacteroides sp. AF48-14, assembly GCF_003477465.1. Lineage (NCBI taxonomy): Bacteria > Pseudomonadati > Bacteroidota > Bacteroidia > Bacteroidales > Tannerellaceae > Parabacteroides > Parabacteroides sp. AF48-14. The sequence continues at coordinate 202,635 of NZ_QUDI01000001.1, read as the reverse complement.
TCCTGCTGAAACTATCAGAGCATAAAGCTGCCATCGCAGAACTGCAAAAAAGTGCCTCTATATGGGGATATGTAGTAGAAATGGCAGAAAAGAACTTCGAGAAGATCGGGAATCAGAATATTCCTGTTTGCATACTGATTCCTTCTTTGGATGTTTATTTACGTATTACCCGGAAACGGAATGAATTAGATACTTTTACCCGGAATTGGCAACTCATCAACGATGAAATGCCCCGGCTCATCGAATGGTGCCGAAGCAATCCTCTCCGACTGATCAGCCACGACACATGGAAAGATACAATCAAGGTTTGCAAATACTTTATCGAACATCCCTGTCCCCACCTCTATATCCGGGAACTACCCATTGATGTACACACCAAATACATCGAAGAGAACAAAGATTTACTCAGAAATTTACTGGACGAACTATTACCCGAATCGGCTATTGATCACGAAGAAAAAGCATTTGAGAAACGATACGGATTGAAATGTGCCGAACCGTTAATCCGCATACGTTTTTTAGATAAAGCCTTAGCAATCGGTCCTCGTTGGATGGATACATCTCTTCCATTGCCGGACTTTCGTCTACTAAACTGTGCCTGCAAAAACATATTTATAACGGAAAACAAGATGAATTTCCTAACACTGCCTCAACTACCGGACAGTATTGCCATCTGGAGCGGAGGAGGTTTCAACATCAGTTATCTAAAAGACATTCCGTGGATGACCCATGCCCAATGTTATTACTGGGGCGATTTAGATGCGCAAGGTTTGCAAATACTCAATCAGTTCCGAAACTATTATCCTTCAGCTCTCTCACTGATGATGAATTGGGATACATTCCATAAATATCGGCATCTGGTAAAAGAAGGGACGCCGGCATCACTACAAACATTACCTTTGTTAACCGAAGAAGAGCAGGAGTTATATCGTCATCTACAAGAAAATAATTTCCGGTTAGAGCAAGAACAGATACCATATGTCGATGTTGTGACTTACCTTTGTATCTGTTTAAATGTAGATTAAGACGAAACAAAGTAAAGCAAAGTAATAAAGACAATTCTAAAAATCATGACAGACAAACTCGACCTATTATCAAAAGAAGAACTTAAAGACTTGATCAGAATATACGCGAAGAACATCTATGCCCTTGACGGAATGTGGTTCCAATCAGTGGAAGAGAAGAGCGGTATGGAGGAGGCAATGTGGCATGACAAGAATGCATGGGTGAAATTCACCCGTACGGAAGCCAAAAGAATTAAGAACTTCCTGAACCTTCCGGACGAAGCTGGCCTTGAGGGATTGGAGAAGGCATTGGTGATAAGATTCTCTGCATTGTCGAACCCTTCTGTCAGTATCTTTAGGGAAGGAGATTCTCTTATATATCGTATAAATGAATGCAGGGTACAATCTGCCCGAAAGGCAAAAGGCATGCCGTTTCATCCATGCGCACCGGTTGGTTTCATCGAACATGACGGGTTTGCACGCGTTATCGATGGAAGGATCGTTACCGAAATGATAAGTTGCTATCCGGAGGTTACCGATCAGGGATGCGCCTGCTGTTGGAGATTCACATTAAAACACTCAGCACCGGATTAAACCGGCATAGCATGTTTTTACACATCATGGACTTGCTACAAAAATCACAACTAAAGCCTTACTCCTCTTTCGAAAAACGAAATATCAAAAGACATATTTACGCCAATCCTTACTCAAAGTCACCGCTCCCTTCTTTTTGCTTGCAATTAGACAAAACAATTACTTATTCCAACCTGCTTTTCGCCACTAAGATATTGTTTTCTTACTTTAAATTTGCAAATGCTGTATAAATGGCGGTAATCAATTAAAAAAGGAAAGGATCAATGATGAAAAATCACGTTTTAGACGAACTGACTACGATCATAAAAGAACGAATACCTAAAGGACAAAATCTTGCCAACTACCTGACAGATGCATTGTGTTTAGGGAAAGAAGCTGTTTATCGCAGGCTGCGGGGAGAAGTTGCGTTTACGATCAATGAAGTCGCGCTTCTATCCAACAAGCTGGGTATTTCTATCGACCAGATTATCGGTAATCATTTCTCAAATAAAGTCACTTTCGATTTGAATTTACACAGTCCATCCAATGCCTTGGAAAGTTATTACGATATCGCCAATCGTTACTTTCAAATATTCAACTATGTAAAAAATGACGAAAGCACTGAAGTCCATACAGTCTCCAACGTTCTTCCTTTTACCCTTTATTCTTCATTTGAATACTTATCCAAATTCCGCCTTTGCCGATGGATTTATCAGAATGGGCAAAAAGTACCAAAGTCTTTATCAAAGATGCACGTAGAAGACCGGATTGTGGATGTACATAAACACCTAAGCGAGGCTACAAGACAATGCAAAAAGACCTATTTTATCTGGGATACCAATATTTTTCTCACGTTCATAGAAGAGATTAAATATTTTGCCTGCCTCAACCTGATTTCGCAAGATGACATCATTCACATAAAAGAAGAACTTCATCATTTGCTTGATTCTATGGAGGCATTATCGATCAAAGGTCAATTTAGTGAAAACAAGGAAGTCTATATCTATCTATCCAATATCCATTTCGAAGCGACATACAGTTACATCGAAAAGAAAGATTTTCAAATCAGCATGATACGAGTCTATTCCATCAACTCGATGGATTCGCAAAGTCCGCACATCTGCCAAATGCAACGCAATTGGATCCAATCTTTAAAACGGCATTCCGTTCTGATATCAGGAAGTGGAGAAGCACAGCGTATTCCTTTCCTCAAAAAACAGCATGAGATAATAGATACTTTATAAAAACATACATAGGAATCGTTTTTAAATAATGGCAAGCAATATTGGCAAATAATCTCTCAGATCTACACGCAGCAGTTTCAGCGCTTGTTGGATACGATAGTCTACTGTTTTTGATGAGACATTCAGTTGACTTGCTATTTCGCCATAAGTCAAATGTTGGAAACGATTCATTTCAAAAGCTTCCCGATAGCTATTAGGCAAACGTTGCAGTGCCTCCTCTATTTTCCGGCTCAACTCCTCCACGATATAAAAGTCAGGATCTTCATATCGTAACTGTTGGTCATCATATAAAGTATTCACTATTCTTTGCTTGATTTCATTGCGACTGATCAATGTCAGACAACGGTTCTTCACTGCTTTGAACAAGTAACTTTTCGGAGAAATCTCAAACGTATGCATCTCCCGGTTCTCCCACAGCCAAACCATCACATCCTGCACAATCTCCTGACCATCGTCATACTCCACAAACTGTCGCGCATAAGCACATAAGGAAGGGTAATATTTCAGAAATAAAACATCGAACGCTTTCTCATCTCCTTTAGTTAAATATTGAAAAAGAGATTCATCAGTTGTATATTGAATTTCATGTAGCATTAGAATCATGTATTTAAAATCAACAATCACAGGCCTCATCTACCAGATGCAACAAATGTAATCTTTTATCTCAAAAAAACAATCACAAAAAAATAAATAAAAAAATCCGGTTTCTGTTTAGGAGGTTTCCTTTCCCATCAGTCATATATATAAAAAGGAGAAAATGGAAGAACACATACATATAGATGAAACAACTCTTTTGAACTATTTTACAGGCTCAGTCTCTTTATCTGAAAAAGATATAATCAAACAGTGGATTGAGCAATCTGAAGAAAACAAAAAGTTGGCACGGGACATACAATCAATTTGTCTTGCATCCGAGGCACTAAATACGATTAAACTTACAGATGCTTCCGCATCCCTGAAAACAGTAAAGAGAAAAATCAAACAACGCAAAAGGGCAAGTCTTTTTATCTGGCTCCAGCGTATTGCTGCAATCCTGTTCATTCCATTGTTATTGGTCTCCGCCTATTATTGGCTGAGAGAAGAACCCGTAGAATATATGGAGTTCACAACAACTCCGGGTATGATCACATCCATCGACTTGCCCGATGGCAGTAAAGTGTGGTTAAATTCAGGTTCCAAATTAATCCGTCCGCTAAAATTCACTGGCAAAACCCGTGAAGTCAGTCTTACCGGTGAAGCTTATTTCCAGATAGCGAAAGATCCTGACAAGAGATTTATCGTATCTTCCGGTGAGGATTTAAAAGTTGAAGTTTTGGGTACCAAATTCAACATTGAAGCATATGAAGATGAGAATTACATTGCAACAACCTTGGAAGAAGGTTCTGTTCGCCTTTTATATAAAACGGAAGACAAAAAGTTAAACACTTTAGTCATGCATCCGAACCAAAAAGTGATTTATTGTAAAAATACAGGAGAAGCAAAGAAAAAGGCAACATTCGTCTCAAGCGAAATTGCATGGAAAGAGGGTAAGATTGTTTTAAGAGATACTCCGTTAGAGGCTGTTTTGAAAAAACTAAGCCACCGTTTCAATGTCGATTTTATAATAGAAAGGGAAGCAATAAAGAAAAGTTCTTTCACAGGTACATTCGATACCCAACAGTTAATTCAAATATTGGAGCATTTCCGTATAGCATCCGGCATCCAATATCGTATAATAGAACCGGAACCTGGAGAAAAGACTATTCAAACGAAAAGCAAAGTTGTACTTTACTAAATATCTAACATTATTAATCTTTAAAAGAACAAAACATGAAAGCACGTCCTCCTTAAAAGCAAAACACACGAGAAAATATTGGCGTATTTCCTCGTGTGAAAAACAAAAGGTCCACCTGTTTGGCGACAGGTCTCACTTATCTATTTTATCATTTAAAACAGTACAAAATTATGACAAATTATTTTAGCATCCAATACTTTAGGGTGGTAAAATCACCATTTGCTATCTTAAAGAAAATACCACTATTTATGAGACTATCCATCCTTATGTTATTTGTGTCGATAGGATTGGTATTTGCAGAAAACAGCTACAGTCAATCCACCTTGTTATCCTTGGATATAAAGAACCAAACAGTACAAAACGTACTGGACGAAATCGAGAAGCAATCCGAGTTTCACTTCTTCTACAACAACAAACAAGTGAACACCAGCCGCATTGTTTCGATAAAAAGTAATAACAAAAACGTATTTTCCATTCTGAACGAACTCTTCAAAGGAACGGACATCCGCTATTCGGTAATGGAGAAAAGTATTATTTTATCAACCGGTTCTCCGGGAGTAACGACTTCACAACAATCAGGCAAAACAATTTCAGGTATTGTAACAGATATCAATAATGAGCCTATAATTGGAGCAAATGTGTCCGTTAAAGGAACAACAATCGGTACAATAACCAATGCTGATGGCCATTATACACTGTCTGCAATTCCAGAAAAAGCCATTCTTGTGTTTTCTTTTGTCGGAATGAAAACACAAGAAGTTCCTGCCGGCAATAAAACGACCTTCAATATTGCATTAGAGGAAACAGCGATAGGTTTAGGCGAAGTCGTTGCAATCGGATACGGAACAACAAAAAAAGCGACAATCACAGGTTCCATTGCATCTATGAAGGGAGACAAGTTAAAATCTATCCCTGCTAATAACTTCACAAATGCATTAGCTGGTAAATTCGCCGGATTAACGGCTGTCACAACTTCCGGACAGCCCGGTTCTGACAATTCCACTTTAAGAATACGCGGTTCCAATACTCTGGGAGATAATAATCCATTAGTAGTAGTTGATGGTATTGCGGGACGAGATATGAATCGACTGAACCCTGCAGACGTAGAAAGTATTACAGTTCTCAAAGATGCCTCAGCTGCCATTTATGGAGCACAGGCTGCAAATGGAGTAATTCTTGTCACAACCAAACGAGGCATTATAGGTAAACCTGTTATCAATGTAAACGTTAGGCAGGGTTGGGCAACTCCAACCATTGTTCCAGAATGGGCAGATGCAGCAACCTACGCACAGGCACTTAATGAAATTGATTTATATGCCAACCGTCAGCCAAGATATACAGATGAAGATATTAAGCTATTCGCGGATGGTTCCGATCCTTGGGGGCATCCCAATACAGATTGGTATGATTTAGTTTTCAAGAAGTTCACACCGCAAACATATGTAGATGCATCTTTACGTGGGGGTAGCGAAAGAGTAAAATATTTTGTATCTGCCGGATTCAATTATCAAAAAGGAATCTTCCAACGTAGTGCAAACAGCTATCGACAGATGGATATAAGAAGTAATCTGGATGCGAAGGTTACCAAATATATCAATCTTGGTATCGATCTGGCAGCCCGACAGGAAAATCGTAATAACTCTACGGCAGCGTTAAGTGAACTACTTCGCTATGGAATGGGACGTCCTAATAGAGTTGCTTTTTATGGCGAATATCCTGCGTCTGGGTATGAAGGAGGAATGAATCCTGCCGTTGTTGCTACAAATGCAACAGGCTATGATCGCAATATAAGCTATATATTAACAAGTAACATAAAGTTGGATATCACAATCCCGGGTATAGAAGGATTAACTGTTACCGGTAATGTCGCATTCGATAAATTTATTAGAAACCAAAAAACATGGAAAACACCATGGACTCTTTACTCTTGGGATGGTAAAACGCTTGATTCTAACAATATGCCTGTTGTTTCAGGCGCATCATCAGGATATTCATCCCCCAGTTTAAATCAATATATGCAAGATGATCATGGTTTGACCTTAAATGCATTAGTGAATTACTCTCATACGTTTGCCCAAACACACGGATTAAAGGCGATGATTGGTTTCGAAAGAAAAACAGGAGAGTCTATGAATTTTTCTGCCTATCGGACTTATTTTGCATCCACATTGATTGACGAATTATTTGCCGGAGGGGATCTTGATAAAACCAATACAGGCTCTGCCAGCCATGATGCCCGTATTAATTATTTCGGCCGATTTAATTACGACTATTCATCCAAATATTTAGTTGAATTTGTATTCCGTTATGATGGTTCTTATATTTTCCCAAAAGGAAAACAATACGGTTTTTTCCCTTCTGTTTCATTAGGGTGGGTTATCTCTGAAGAAAACTTCTGGAAAGAAAAACTTGCCTTTATCAACTCTTTCAAACTTCGTGGGTCATGGGGTCAAACAGGTAATGACCGGGTAAGTCCCTATCAATACTTAGCCAGTTATGGTTTTGACAATTCCGCTCGTGGAGATAAATCTAGTCCGAAAGACTCCCAAAATACAACAGTTTTCGATGGGAATACAGAAGCTAAATTCCTCAAAGAATTAAGAATACCTAATCCGTCTATTACATGGGAAGTCGCAAACCAAAGCAATGTCGGTTTTGACCTGCAAACATTAAATGGTAGTTTAAGAATATCAGTTGATTATTTTCATAATATCCGTTCTAATATTTTATGCTACCGTAATGCTTCCATACCAGCGACAGCGGGGTTGACTCTTCCCCGTGAAAATATAGGGAAAGTAAAAAACCAAGGATTTGAATTTGATATCGCATACAATAACAATATTGGGGATTTCACTTATCAAATCGGCCTTAATGGAGGCTTTTCCAAAAGTAAAATTATCTTCTGGGACGAGTCACCCAATATTCCAGATTATCAACGAGCAACAGGAAAGCCTATCAACCCAAGTCTAATCGGAGATAATTCAGCAGGCTTGTATTATGAAGCAATTGGTATCTTCAAAGATGAAGCAGATCTCGAAAGATATCCGCACTGGCAAGGGGCAAAACCTGGAGATATTATTTTCAGAGATGTGAACGGAGATAATAAAATCGATGGGCTCGATCGTGTCAGATCAGACAAGACCAATATTCCGACACTGACAGGAGGGCTAAATATTGATCTTGGATATAAAGACTTTTATTTAACTATAGGCTTCCAAGGTGCAGCCGGAGCCACTCGATATCATGAAGTGGAATCCGGTGAAGCTGGTAATTTTTCTATGGAAGATTTAGAAGGCAGATGGACACCGACTAATACAAATGCATCAAAACCCAGAGTCGGAAACTATAGGTCCGAATATTGGAACCAAACACAAACAGGTCCTAATACTTACTGGAACAGAAAATCAGATTACATCAGATTAAAAAATTTGGAACTCGGTTATAACATGCCACAAAAATTATACAGCAAATTAGGTATAGAAAGTACACGTATATATTTCAGTGGAATGAATTTATTCACTATCTGCGGCATGAAAACTTTTGATCCGGAAACGACTTCAGCAGTCGCATATCCACTTAATAAGATATATAGTATTGGATTAGCATTAACGTTTTAAAAACATACGAATATGAAAGGTTTTAAATATTTTTCAACAGTACTTCTTTTCATGGGAATACTTACCATCTCATGTTCTGATGATGCACTCGTCCTAAAACCATTAGGGGAGTACTCAGAAACCGATGTATGGAAAGATCCTGCTTTATCAGAATTATTCATTAATGGTATTTACGATGCAATGGATATTCCATATGCTAAATATATGCAAATGTGCTTTGTTGATGAAGGGCACCGTCGTGACAACAGTGATGTTATGAATTTCAACAATTGTGTCTTAAGCCCGGATAATATACCAGGGTGGACCAAAGGAGAAGGACATCCACGTATGATATGGGATCAACTCTATGCTATTGTTCGTAAATGTAACATATCTCTAACGGGTATTGATAAATTACCGAATGATAATACCCTCATTGATGGTAAAACAAAAAAAGAGCGTTTGAAAGGAGAAGCCTATTTTTTAAGAGCATGGACTTATCTTTATCTAACCAATCTTTATGGAGGAGTTCCCATTGTAGACAAAGTATATCAATTAGGAGATGATTACAATATTGCCAGAAGTTCTTATGAAGATTGTATTAAGTTCATTTCTGAGGATTGTGACAAAGCCGCTGAATTATTACCTCTTACTCATAGTGGTAGCAACAATGGCCGAGCAACCAAAGGAGCCGCACTCGCTTTAAAATCACGCATATTGCTTTATGCAGCCAGCGATTTACATAACTCTTTCAATTTTGAGAATTACGAAAAACCAGAATATTTAAAATATACCACTGGTTCTCAAAACAGCAGATGGAAAGCAGCCAAAGACGCCGCTAAAGCAGTAATAGATATGCATCTATACGATCTATTCAAAGCAAATCCATCTCCGACAGATTCTATTGCACAGAATATTACAGATCTTTTCCTGGCACCTAAAGCTACGGAAGAAGATATTTTTATAAGATATTTTACCTCCAGACTAGTACCTTATAACAATAACATATTAAATAATAATACACCTAACGGATATCATGGAGGAGGTAACAACTGTCCTATCGGAGAAATTGTTGATGAATATGAAATGCGCTCTGGCATACCTTTCAGCTGGGATAATCCTGAACATGCTAAGACTCCATACAAAGATAGAGATCCTCGTTTCTATGCATCAATCCTTTATGAAGGGGCTAAATGGAGAACTCGGACAGCTGACGTTATCAGTATAGAGCCTAATGGAATTATCAGTATTGGGAATAAAGAAATCTGGAATACTGAAAAGAATGAAATGCAATTATGGTATGGACCAGACGGACGAAATAGTACCGTTTCCGCTTTTGAAGGAGGCTATACAGGATATTATCTTCGCAAGTTTTTGGATCCATCAATGGATGGGCAATATCAAGACATTGCACAAGATACACCTTGGAGACATATCCGCTATGCTGAAATATTACTTAATTACGCGGAAGCATGCATTGAATTAGGGGAATATGATGAAGCAAAAATATACTTGAATAAAATAAGAAAAAGAGCTGGTATGCCTGATATTACAGCTACAGGAGTCGAATTACGAGAATGTTGTCGACATGAAAGACGTGTCGAATTGGCATTCGAAGATCATCGTATGTGGGATGTACGTCGTTGGGCTATTGGACCACAGGCATATAAACCTGTTCATGGTGTTACTATTATATATAAAATGGATCAGGAAACACATGTTACAGATGAAATCCCTACAATAACCCCTTATGAATTTGAAAAAAGGGCATGGTTAGACAAAGCTTATTTTTTCCCTATCCCACGAACAGAAATGAATAGGAATTCATTGCTAATTCAAAATCCCGGATATGAATAATTCTGTTTTTATTATCATAATCAACAAGTTGAACAAATAAATAATTATAATATGGAAAGAAGAGATTTCTTAAAAAGCGCGGCAGTATTAACAGCTGGCTTTACAACTAACACACATATATTTGGTACAGTAACGTCCTCACATAAAACAGGAGCAAATAATAAAGTACGAATGGGATTCATCGGGGTGGGAAACAGAGGCTCCGAACTATTAGGATTGTTTATGCAACAACCAGATTGCGAGGTAGCCGCCTTATGTGACATCTATGAGCCCTATCTTCACAGAGATAGAAGTAAAGTCAATGAACGATGGCTAAAAGATCTCACAGACAAGATTCCAAAGATGGGTGAAAAATTTCCTAAGCAGCCCAAATTGTATTCTGATTTCAGGAAACTACTTGACGATAAAGATATAGATGCCGTATGTATTGCAACACCCGACCATTGGCATGCTTATATCACCATTGCTGCTATTAAAGCAGGAAAGGATGTCTACTGCGAAAAACCCCTGACCAGCACTTTAATGGAAGGGCGAAAAATGGTAGAAGCACAAGCTGCCAGCAAACAAGTGGTAGCCGTTGGTATTAACCGTCGTGGAAATATAGCTTATCAAAAATTAGTAGCAGAGATCCATGCTGGCAGAATCGGACAAATAACAGTTGGCCGAGCAGCTCATATCAGCAATTTGTTTCCGAATGGTATCGGTAAAATGCAACCGGAAGAACCTCCCAAAGATTTCAATTGGGATATGTGGTTAGGTCCGCGCGCATACCGTCCTTACCAGTATAATATCGCACCTTATAAATTTCGTTGGTGGGGAGATTATTCCTCTCAAATGGGGAATTGGGGAGTACATCACTTAGATGCATTACGTTGGCTAATGAATGAGACTGCACCGACTTACATTTCTGCCCATGGAGGTAAATACGTTTTAAATCATGATGCAGATATAGATGACACTGCATTCGTGACATTTGAATTTGCATCTGGTAAAATTATCACCTATAGTATTATGGAAACGACAAGCGGCGGTATGTTCCCTTATGGAGAATTGGAGTTAAGAGGTACAGACGGAATTGCTTATGCATATGAAGGAGGATACCGTATCCGACCCACATCACCAGGACAATTCCAAAATTGGAATAAGCATTTTGATGAAATATCATTCGATAATAAAATGAAACTATTAGGAGATGCCAGTAGTGCAGATAGTACAACCGGACTAATACGAGATTTTCTTGATTGTGTTAAATCCAGACAAACTCCTTTATGCCCATTGGAAGAAGGGCATCGATCAACAAGTTTTGCACATCTTGCCAATATTGCATTAGCAACAAAGGAGCGCTTACATTGGGACGCTGTAAATGAACGTTTCCTTAATTCAGAAAAAGCAAACGAAATGCTGGGATATGAATATCGAAGACCTTGGACTATTTAACTTTTTGGTTATGAATAATTCTAGAAGAAGTTTTATTAAGACCAGTGTTACATTGGCAACGGGGGCTATTTTAGCCCCCAATGCTACGCAAAAAAGGTTTATAATCCAATAATATCTAACATTCCCGGTAATAAAGTAAACTCCCAAACAATATGTGTATTTACAAAATGCTTGCAATATCTGAATTATGAACAACTCGCTCAAACTCTTGCAAAAGCGGGCTATAACGGAGCTGATTTATCTGTTCGCGATGGTGGACACGTACAACCTGAAAAGGTAAAAAGCGATCTGCCACGTTTAGTAAAAACACTCCAAAAAGAAGGTATATCGACACCCATGATGGTAACAACAATCATTGACGCAAAAGATAAATATACAGAATCTATTCTTGCTACAGCAGCAGAAATGGGTATACAGCATTATCGAATGGGGTATATAAATTATGATAAAACAAAAACAATACCTCAGAATATAGATATAGTGAAGAGATCTTTTGAACAGCTTGAAAAACTTAATCGTAAATATGATATACATGGATCTTATCAGAATCATTCAGGAACTCGAGTTGGCGGTCCTGTCTGGGATTTATACTTACTGGTAAAAGATCTGGATCCACAATATATCGGGGTACAATATGATATTCGTCATGCAATATGCGAAGGTGGCCAATCTTGGTCATTAGGGATGGAATTGCTTGCTCCTTGGATTAAAAGCTGTCCAATCAAAGATTTTATCTGGCAAAAAACGGGGAATCATTGGCAAATACAAGACATGCCTTTAGGCTATGGAATGGTTGATTTTGATGCTTTTCTCCGTAAATACGTAGAATTAAAACTTTCCGGTCCATTCAGTATTCATTTAGAATATGACTTGGGAGGAGCCGACAAAGGTAGTCGGACACCGACAATGAGTCATGAAAAAATAGCACACTGCCTAAAACAGGATATTGACTGGTTTCGCGAAAAGTTGAAAGAACACAATTTAGATTAATCGATCATGAACAGAAGAAACTTTATAAAACACAGCAGCTTCTTTGCCGCGACCAGCAGCTTGGCTTTTGCTGCGCAGAGCTGTTCGCCACCAGCCAAAGAAGAGGCTCTTCCTTCGGGAAAAAGTAAGACAATAGGGACAAAATCCACATTTATCGGGATTCCCGGGGAGAAAAAAATAAAGATTATTGAGATGAATGCCAATTTCGAACGGGAGCCTTTAATACGTCCATTCGGATTTAAAGGGGGAGAGATGAAAGAAATCTGGCAAACGGCGGCATTGCTCGGAAGTGAAAATGGATACAGGAAATTCGGAATATGTACCCAAAACGTCCTTTGGAGTGATCCGGCAGTTTTCGAGGTACACTCTGAAAGTGCGGGTAATGCATTGATGTATAACATTACAACACGAGCCTTGCAGATGATAGAAGGGGAAACATTTTCCAATCCAGTCCAATTGCAGGAAGATATATTGGACGAATTATGGGAATATGGAAAAAAGATCACAGGAAACCCTGATTTAAAAGAGACATTTATCCTGAATGCATTAGTCGGAATAGACAATGCAGCGTGGTTGCTTTATTGTGCCGAAAATGGGATTGACAATTTCGACGATATGGTTCCGGTTGCCTATCGCCCATGTCTTTCCAATCATCATAATAAGGTTGCATGTATTCCTCTTATGGCTTACAATATCCCGGTCCAAGAAATAAAAGACACGGTAGATGCCGGATACTTTTTTATGAAAATAAAAATCGGGCAGGCTGGCACACAAGAAGAAATGGTCGAAAAAGACATGAAACGGCTAAGTGAGATACATGCTGCGATCGGGAATGCCCGCACTTCATATACAGAATCGGGAAAACTACCTTATTACTTCGATGCAAACGGCCGATACGAGAAAAAAGAAACCATGTTACGCTTCCTCGACCATGCAAAAAAAAATCGGTGCATTCGATCAAATTGCGATTATAGAAGAGCCGTTCGCCGAAGAAAAAATGTATGATGTAAGTGATATGGGAGTACGTATCGTGTCAGATGAGACTGCACATACCGACAAACATGCATTGGAAAGAATCCGATTGGGATATTCAGCTATCGCCTTGAAACCAATAGCTAAAACGATGAGCATGTCCATGAAAGTTGCCCAGTTAGCGTACGATAATAATATACCTTGTTTCTGTGCGGATCTGACAGTTAATCCGATCCTGGTAGAGTGGAATAAAATTGTGGCTTCACGTTTAAACGCTTTCCCTGGAATAAAAGGAGGGCTCGGACTGGTAGAAAGTAATGGGCATCAAAATTATGCTCAGTGGGATAAAATGCTGACATATAATCCGACAGCCGATAAATCGTGGGCTAAAGTCAACAAAGGGACTTTCGTTCTTGATGATGATTATTTTGCTGAAAGCGGGGGAATATTTGAACAATCGCCTCATTATGCAACTTGGTTTCCTCCACAAATATAGAAGGCATAATTGTTTAGGTTATTAACCGTTTATCAATTATTCGTCAAATAAAAGGTATCGAATTATGAACCAATCACTATAATTCGATACCTTTGTTACATAAAAACATAATCTAAACACATATTGAAATGAAACAACTTCTTATTACCCTTGCGCTTGTATTCGGTTGTCTGCAATCAAACTATGCGCAGAAGCCGACTTTGCAGTTCAACAAAGACGGCAAATTTAAAATCGTACAGTTCACAGATGTACATTACATTCATGGAAATCCCAAATCGGCAATATCCATCGAACGGATCAATGAGGTACTGGACGCCGAGAAACCGGATCTGGTTCTTTTTACCGGAGATGTCATCTATGGGCAGCCGGCTGAAGAAGGGATGCGCACGATACTGAACTTGGCCGCAGACCGCAAAATTCCTTTCGGAGTCACATTCGGAAATCATGATAACGAACAGGGACTTACCCGCGCCCAGTTGTTCGATATCATTCAGACAATCCCCTACAACCTGACCGATTCTGTAGCCGGAGTCGTAGGAGCTACGAACTTCATCCTTCCGCTGAAATCGTCCGACGGGAAGAAGGATGCAGCAATCCTTTATTGTCTGGATTCACATTCTTACTCACAAATCAAGGGTATAGGCGGATACGACTATATCAAGTTCGACCAGATACAATGGTACCGTGAGAACAGCGCCAAATATACGAAACAGAACGGCGGCAATCCCCTACCCTCATTAGCGTTCTTCCACATCGCCCTGCCGGAATACAACCAGGCGGCGGCAGACGAAACCGCTATTTTAGTAGGAACACGTAAGGAAAAAGCCTGTGCGCCCCAACTCAACTCCGGCATGTTCACATCCATGAAAGAAATGGGAGACATCTTGGGCGTATTTGTCGGCCATGATCATGATGACGACTACGCCGTTTACTGGAAAGGCATCCTGTTGGCCTACGGTCGTTATACAGGTGGAGACACTGTGTATAACAACCTGACCAACGGCGCCCGCGTAATCGAAATGACTGAAGGTGAAAAGAACTTCAAAACCTGGATACGCTTGAAAGGTGGCGAAATCATCAACACCGTAAACTATCCTTCGGACTTTATCAAGAAGAAAGATTAGGTTTTAGCACGACTCCCAAACTCTTCTTCCCGTCCATCTTGATGACGATCGGTGCATCGAGGTGGACGTGGCGGAGATATTCGGTTTCTTCTACGGCTGGAAGGGAATTCAGATATTCTTCATCGAACCATCCATCTCCTTTAAACGGGTTAATAGTAAAGTAGCCGACGCCGAATGAAGTCAGATTCTGGAAGAAGTGCGTGCCCTGGCTCGGATCGACGCGATAGTTTTCCAGTCCGCATTCCACAATGACGCGGGCATTACTGATATGCGGCCATTTCACCGGAATTCCCAACCAGGAATCACTGCTTCCCCAACGACCGGGACCAACCAGGACATAATTCTTTTCCCCTTCGGTAAACTGACGGTTCATCTTCTCTATTTCGGAAGCAATCAACTGGTTATTGGAAGAGCTGAAAGCGCCGGTCTTTACATATATAATATCCTGCACATCTGTCACGATGCCATGTCCCAGCACACTGGTAGACGACAGTATCGTATCAGACTGTTCAACCTGCGTCAAATCTTCTTCCATCACCTCCTTATTATCCACGATCGGACGCACCTGCAGCAGATAGAAAGTAGCCCGTTCCGGATTCTCCGGATCAATGTTCACGGCAAACTCTATTTCGATCGGACGTCCCATTTCGTCCTGCCCGACATGCAAAATCTGGTCAAGCGTCTCTGCCAACGGGAAAACGTCGTGCTGGAGAATGTTCACAAAAGACAATATCTTACGGCCACCGGGATAATAACCGTCACGGATTATCTGATCATAAGGATCATAAGTAGATACAATGAATTTCAGAGAACCGTCCGCATCCGCATCTTTCAGATTCAGGCGAAGCAGATTAAAAGAATCGTCTACGGAGAATTGCTCCGTCAAGTTCTTCAAGTCAAGCGCATAATAGCGGGTTTGCGTTTCGCGAAGAGCAAAATCCATCGTACTCATTTGCAATATATTATGCGGATGGCGAGGAGAAAAGCGCAACGTCTGCCCTCCGTCCACAATGTATTTGCCAAGACCTAAAGCGATATTGGCAATCCCGTCTTCCGCTTTTTCATTACCTATCGGGTAGAAATTCAGCGAACGCGCCACACCCGAAATTGTCGGGTAGAAACGGTCATTATAGCGGTTACCTACGACTTCCTGCAAAACAATCGCCATTTTCTCCTGGTCGATAAGATTCGATGTTGCTGTCATATAAGCTTTACTGTCACGATAAAAAACAGAAGCATAAACCGCCTTGATCGCATCGCTCAACGTCCGGAGCATATCATATTTATCCTCCAGTTTAGGTATCATATAGGTAGAATAAATACCTGCGAACGGCTGATAGTGGGAATCCTCCAAAAGGCTGGACGAACGGACTGCGATCGGGCTTTTGACGACATCAAAGAAAGCCATCAAATCTTCGATCAGGCGGGCCGGTAAGCTGGCACGCAGGAAGTATTTCAAGATCGTCTCGTCATCCGCATCACCCAAAGCAACCGGATATAGCTCATTCGTATCCATGAACTCGTCAAAGATATCGGTACAGATCACGACTGTCTTTGGAATGGTTACGGCAAAATGTTCGTGCTCCAGATCAGGATAACGCTTCACCATGGCACCGATAAACGCCAAGCCTCTCCCCTTTCCTCCGAGCGACCCGTCTCCTATGCGGGCGAAATTACTGTATTCGTCGAAACGTTCTTTCTGGTAGACAGCCACGACGCCGGAGTTTTTCATCCGCCGGTATTGCACGATAAGATCGAAAATCAACTGCCGTGCCTCATCCATATCCTTATAATCGCTCACGTCCACGCGTTTCAATACCTCTGCCGGCGGAAACATGGCGCGGGAATAGAAGAAACGGGAGAAATGATTGCGGCTCAGATGATAGACAAGCGAATCATCGGGAATCTGGAACACTTTCTTCTGCAAGTCCTTCAGGTCCTTAATACGCATGATCTCTTCCTTCGTCTGCGGGTTCAGGATGACAAAGTCGCCGAAACCAAACCGCTGCATGATCTTCTTCCTGAGGTCCTGCGGATAGCTCTTGGAGTTTTTATCGATAAAAGAAGCTCCTAACTCCTTTGCATATACTTTATTAGTTGCCTCGGACGATTCGAGCACGAAAGGGATGATCAAACCGGTCTTCCTCACATACTGTCCGAACTTATAGCCGGCATACGGGTCTTTCACGCCATCGTGCATGAAACTCATGTCGGAAATGATCCCCAGCATATTGTCGCGATACTGGTTAAAGATGCGGACAGCCTCCTCATAAGTACGCGCCAGCTTGATTTTAGGACGCCCACGCATACGGAGCGTACGTTGATGATCGTTCAACGCCTCCTTGGCAAACATCTGGCTCTGCTCCAATACGAACTTATACAGATGTGGCAAAGCGGAAGAATAGAAGCGGATGGAATCTTCCACCAGCAGGATAATCTGCACACCGACACTTGCCGTATCATCCGGCGCATTCATCTTGTCCTCGATCAGCTTGATGATGGCAAGCAGCAACTCTGCATTTCCCAACCAGCTGAACACATAATCGATCGCACTCAAGTCCTCATTCGCAATCCGTTTGGACACCTCTTTCGAGAAAGGCGTCAGGACTACGATCGGTATATTGGGATAATGAATCTTGATTTCCGTTGCCGCCGCAAAAATGTCACGGTTATCCATATTCGGCATACAGATGATCAGTTCGAAGTTACGGTCTTTCAATTCGGCAAGTGCCTCCTCCTCTGTAGTCACCTGCGTAAACCGGGGCGGATAACGAAGGCTGAGAGAGGTATATTCGTTGAAGATCTGCTCGTCTACACGCCCGTCGTCTTCCAGCATGAAGGCATCATATTTAGTAGCTATAAGCAATACATTATATATACGCTTATTCATTAGATTGGCGAACGATGTGTCTTTGAACACAAGGTTTTTAAAGTCCGGTATTCCGCTCATGATGATTTTTATAGAATTAACTCCCCAAATGTAAGGAAAAAAACAATTCACAGGTAGTTTGCTCCTGAATTTGAGCCAACCTCTTCCGGAGAAGTACCGGAACAACGCTTGAAAAACATTGTTCAATAACATAGAAAATAACTATCAAAAAGTAAGCAAAATACTTTGCCAACCCAGGTTATTGCCTACATTTGCAAACAGAATGTTATCTAAAAAAGAAATTATATACTATGAAGACAGAAGTCATCTTATCAGCATTGGAAGCAAAACATCCGGGCGAAAAGGAGTATTTGCAAGCAGTAAAAGAAGTTCTTCTTTCAATTGAAGAAGTGTACAACCAGCATCCCGAATTCGAGAAAGCTAAAATCATCGAACGGTTGGTTGAGCCGGAACGTATTTTCACTTTCCGTGTACCCTGGGTAGACGACAAGGGGGAAATACAAGTAAACCTGGGATATCGCGTACAATTCAACAATGCGATCGGCCCGTACAAGGGAGGTATCCGTTTCCATCCTTCGGTAAACCTGTCCATCCTTAAGTTCTTAGGCTTTGAACAAACTTTTAAGAATGCATTGACAACATTGCCGATGGGTGGTGGCAAAGGCGGTTCCGACTTCGCTCCCCGTGGTAAGAGTGACGCTGAAATCATGCGTTTCTGCCAGGCATTCATCCTCGAACTGTGGCGTAACCTGGGTCCGGACCGCGACGTTCCGGCAGGCGATATCGGCGTAGGCGGACGCGAAGTAGGTTATATGTACGGCATGTATAAGAAACTGGCTCGTGAAAACACCGGAACATTCACTGGTAAAGGAATGGAGTTCGGCGGTTCTAACCTCCGTCCCGAAGCAACCGGTTTCGGTGCCCTTTACTTCGTTCATCAGATGCTGGAAACTCACGGTATTGATATAAAAGGTAAAACGATTGCCATCTCCGGTTTCGGTAACGTAGCATGGGGTGCAGCAACGAAAGCAACCGAACTGGGCGGCAAGGTCGTTACAATCTCCGGACCGGACGGTTATATTTACGACCCGGACGGTATTTCGGGCGAAAAGATCGAATATATGCTGGAATTGCGTAATTCGGGCAACGACATCGTAGCTCCTTATGCTGACGAATTCCCCGGTGCAACGTTCTATCCTAACAAGAAACCTTGGGAACAGAAGGTGGATATCGCTCTTCCGTGTGCAACCCAAAACGAACTGGATGCAGACGATGCACGCAAGCTGATCGAAAACAAGACTCTGTGCGTTGCCGAAGTATCCAACATGGGATGTACGGCCGAAGCTGTCGACCTCTTTATCGAACACAAACAGCTCTTCGCTCCGGGTAAGGCTGTCAATGCCGGCGGTGTTGCAACTTCCGGCCTGGAAATGACACAGAATGCCATGCATATCTCCTGGACGGCTGCAGAAGTAGACGCCAAATTGCATCAGATCATGAGCGCCATCCACGAACAGTGCGTAGAACACGGCAAGGACGGCAAATACATCAACTATGTGAAAGGTGCCAATATCGCCGGCTTCATGAAGGTAGCCAAAGCTATGATGGCGCAAGGTATTGTATAAAATCAATGTGTATTCAATATACGTAGAGAATGTGTCTATGAAAGGAGGATGTCTGTAATGTACAGGCATCCTTTTATTTTTTAAAACCATGATAGTATTTAACCTCCGGCTCTCATCGGAGATTCACATTTTGCCAGATATGGAACGAAGAGTCCCCTTCAGCTCTTTGTTTTCCCACCATTAATTCGTACATTTGTCTCACGTGCTATCCGGGATAACACTACGAACATTAACTTTAATTGAATAAAGCCATGCAAAGAAGAAACTTTTTCCGTTCCATCGCGCTGGGAGGTATGACAGCCGCCCTTTCCCCTATTGCCAAAGCGGTTCCCCTGCAGGATCAGGAGAAACAAAAACCGGCAACAAATATAAACGAAGCAACCGCCATCCCCCGGACAGCCCATTCCATGCCGGGCAAATATCCGGGTAAGGTAGTCAAGACCAGCCATCCGGGTTGCATCGTAGACGGACAGCCTTCGGAAACGGTTGCCTATGAGATGTTGAAAACCTCCATGCTGAATCTGACCGGTCAGGCAGACCTGCGTAAAGCATGGCTCGAACTGGTCGGCCCGCAGGATATCATCGGTCTGAAGGTAAACCCGATCGCCGGAAAACTCCTTTCCACCTCGCATGCCGTTACCCGATCTATCATCAAACAATTGGAAGAAGCGGGCATTCCCCGAAAGAATCTAATCATCTGGGACAGACGCGAAGAAGACCTGAAAGAATCCGGCTTCACGGAAGAAAATTATCCCGGCATCAAGATTATCGGCACGGAATATCAGGACGTAGACGGCAGCTATATCGACAAGGACGGTAAGTTTTACGGAGAAAGCCGGATCGACAAATCGCAGTCGTTTTTCGTAGACCTCGAAGGCGAATATGATGCCTACACGATGCCTTATATGATAAACGGAGGAAAGCATTCTTACTTCACCAAGATATGTACGGAGATGGTCACCAAAATCATCAATGTCCCGGTCATCAAGAACGCGGGTTCCACAATCACGGTTTGCATGAAGAACCTCGCTTTCGGTTCGATCACGAACACGGCGCGGCTCCACGGACCGATGTGGCACGACACCTGTGCCTGTGCGTGCGCTTTCCCGCCCTTGCGCGATAAGGTCGTGTTGAACATTGCCGACGGCTTGACCGGATGTTTCGACGGAGGTCCGTCTGCCAACCCTCAGTTTATCTGCCACTACAATACGCTTGTCGTAGGAACCGATCCGGTTGCGACAGACCGTATCTGCTACGACATCGTCCTCGCCAAACGAATCGAGGAAGGCATACAGGACGGCGAAAAGGCAGGCTCGCGCGCTTTTATGGAGACAGCGCAGGAGCTGAAACTGGGCGTTGCCGATAAAGACAAAATAGAACTCAAGGAAATAAATCTGCAAGCATGAACAAATATCTGATAGGACTCCTGTTCACCCTGCTTGTCCCGGTTACGCTCTTCGGGCAAGCACCTGAGGTCAAACGCGAACGGATATTTACCGGCACAGGCCTGTATGGCTTTATGAACGGGGGCGCAGACCAGTTCCTGGAATACGGGGTTAGCAAACTGGTCACACGGGATGTCGTCTATAAAGGGAACGAATATACGATCGACATTTACGATATGCCGACAGCTGAAGATGCTTTCGGTATTTATTCCCTGCATATCTTCAAATGCAGCCGGGCGGACACATTGGGCTGCATCGATTGCCTGGCTCCCTATCAACTGCAGGCGGTAGCCGGGAACAAATACGTGTCCGTCGTGTTTCCTTCGGGTTCCGAAGATGCAAAAAGCAAGGTCGACGAGCTGATCCGCCTGTACGTACCTTT
The DNA here is from genome assembly GCF_003477465.1 of Parabacteroides sp. AF48-14. Lineage (NCBI taxonomy): Bacteria > Pseudomonadati > Bacteroidota > Bacteroidia > Bacteroidales > Tannerellaceae > Parabacteroides > Parabacteroides sp. AF48-14. The sequence continues at coordinate 181,226 of NZ_QUDI01000001.1, read as the reverse complement.
GGATAGTAAAGAAAATCCCCGGATACCGGAAGCACTTGGCCTGTCGACTCCCTACTCCGGAAAGTTGAAACTGCTGCGCGGTCCGATCTCCATATCCGGTGTAAGTATGCCTCTCGCCAATTTGGTGAAAGACATCTCTTATTCGGGCATCTGGTACATCGCCGACAAGCCTGCCAAAGGTTATCGGGCACTCATAGAAGTGACAGACGGGAAAGAGGTCGGGAAGTTAAAAAATAAAGTCGAAGCATCGGACATTCTTCAATCCGGCGATACCTACCTATTGATCAAAGGTCATGAAAAAGAAACGGAGCAGGACGACCACGGAGGTTTCGGCTTCTGACCGGTCTTAGCGCACTTTGCCCGGGTTCTTGGCGATAAAGTCTTTCCATCCCGTGTACTTCTTCTCCTGCACGGGATTATTGGTCTGGAAATAGTGGCACACGGCTGCCGCCAGACCGTCTGTTGCATCCAGCTGCGGCAACATGGATTCTTCCGGGATATGCAGGAAACGCTGTAGCATTCCGGCAACCTGTTCCTTTGCCGCATTTCCGTTTCCGGTAATGGACATCTTAATCTTCAAAGGGGCATACTCGAAGATCGGGATATCCCGTTCAAGAGCGGCCGCCATCGCAACTCCTTGGGCACGTCCTAACTTCAACATACTCTGTACGTTTTTGCCGAAGAACGGGGCTTCGATAGCCAGTTCGTCCGGATGATACTGGTCGATAAGTCCCAATACGCGTTCGAAAATCTTACGCAGGCGCAAGTAATGGTCCTCATATTTATTCAATTGCAGGATACCCATTGCTTCCAGCTTGGGCTTATTACCTTCAATCTTCAGGACTCCGTATCCCATCACAATCGTTCCCGGGTCGATCCCCAATATAATACGGTCTTTTGTCATTTCTCCCAGTCTATCTCTTCCAGTAAAGTACTAAAACCGGCTATCTTATGGCCAAAACGGGCAACCAGTTCCTTATGAAGACGGCCTCCCTCATTCTGCAACCAGAAATTCAGCGTATCGACATTCTTCACATGAAACTGCACAGAGAAGCTCACCCCCTCTTCCGCCTCCGTATGCATCACCCGCCGCAGGCACGGGCGTTGCAGAAAGCCACTTGCTATTGCTTTCGGCATATACTGTTTCTTCAGATAATCCAGGCCTTCCTCCTGAATATCTTTTTCTATATGGAACGTTGTATTGTAGACTATCATCTTATTTTTGATAAAAATTCTAAGACAAAGATAGTGCTAATATCAGGAAAAGCCCTATATTTGCACTCGAAAATAAACGCTACGGGGCATTAGCTCATCTGGCTAGAGCGTCAGACTGGCAGTCTGAAGGTGATCGGTTCGAGTCCGATATGCTCCACAAATTCACTACTATTCAATAAAAAAGGCATTCATTTCTGAATGCCTTTTTTGTTTCTATCCATCTTACTTCTTTGCATTTGCCAGCTCCGACTCGATCGGGTCGTCATATTGTTTTTGCAATTTATGAAGTTCCGTTTTGAGGCTGTCGATCAGGGATTCATTGCCGGGTTCGTTATAGATGTTGTGCATTTCCTGAGGATCGTTTTGCAGATCGTACAGTTCCCACACGTCGATGTCATTGTAGAAATGCATTAGTTTATAGCGGTCGGTACGGACACCGTAATGGCGTTTCACGGCATGTTCCGCCGGATATTCATAATAATGATAATACAGGGAAGTACGCCAGTCTTTCGGTTTTTCCCCTTTCAATAACGGCAGATAAGAATCGCCTGGATGTCTTCGGGAACGGGAGCACCGGCCAGTTGCAGGAAAGTGGCGGCATGGTCGATGTTTTGAACCATTTCCGGAATATCGCCTTTCACTCCACCCGGGAAACGAACCAGCATCGGGGTACGGAAAGACTCTTCATACATGAAACGCTTGTCGAACCAACCGTGTTCGCCCATATAGAAACCCTGGTCGGAGGTATAAACGATAATCGTGTTCTCCAGCAAACCGTTTTTCTCCATATAGTCCAATACGCGGCCCACATTACGGTCTACGGAATGGATCACACGCAGGTAATCATGCATATACTGCTGGTATTTCCATTCGGCCAATGCTTTGCCTGTGAGTTTCTGCTCTTTGAACTTCTTTATGATCGGGTCGTAATGTTTGTCCCAGGCTGCTTTCTGCGCCGGAGTCATCCGGTTATACAACGCACGGCCGTTAGCTTCCAATCCGGTTGTCGTATGGATCTCGTTTTCCTTATCCGCCATCTTCAGGTCATAGACAAGGTCCATATCTTTGATAATATTCATTTCCTGTTCGGAAGCGGCGATACGGCCTTCGTATTTGTCATAGAACGTTTCCGGAATCGGATAGACAATATCGTCATACAAGTCCAGATCGCAAGTATCTGGCATCCAGGTACGGTGCGGAGCTTTGTGATGCAGCAGGAGGCAGAACGGTTTGTCTTTATCACGTTTGGTATCCAACCAATCCAAAGCCAGGTCGGTCGTAATGTTCGTTGCATAGCCTTCTATCTGTTTCTTCTCCCCGTTGTCAATAAAATAGGGATTATAATAATCACCTTGTCCGGTCAGGATGTTCCAATAGTCGAACCCTGTCGGATCGGATGTAAGATGCCACTTTCCGACGATGGCAGTCTGGTAACCGGCCTGCTGCAAGAGTTTCGGAAAGGTTTGCTGGCTGCCGTCAAAACGTTTCGTATTATCGGTAAAACCGTTTTTATGGCTGTGTTTACCTGTCAACAGGCAGGCACGGCTGGGACCGCTCAACGAGTTGGCGACAAAACTGTTCGTAAACCGTACGCCCTCGTTCGCAATCCGGTCTATATTCGGCGTTTCAATAAAACGATGGTCGTAGGCGCTGATTGTCTGATAAGAATGATCATCACACATGATGTAGAGAATGTTCATAGGTTTCTCCGGTACCTCTTTTTTGTCCTTTTGGACACAGGCAGGAAGAGCAACTACTGCCAATCCCGTCAAAAGAAATAGTTGATTAGTTTTCATGATACATTATGTTTTTTGTCTGGATTTTGCAAATTTAAACAGAGCTGGCGGAATTATCACTATCGCAGGTGGAAAAATATAAAAAAAGAGGGTGCGTCTGTAAACAAATAAACCGGACGCAGACAGCGCTCGCCTGCGTCCGGTAAATACTTTCTATTTTCCTTATTTATGGCAATACGGCAATTTATACGGATTCCGATATTCGTACCAGTACAAGCGGTGCGCCTGTGCTTCTTTATCACCTTCAAAGCTCAGGGTTGCCGGATTCCAATGAACCGGACGGCCCAATTCGCGGGCGATATTCTGCAAGCAGCAAAGCGTATTCGTACTGCAACCGACCTCAACCGGAGCAATCGGGTTCTCGCGTGAACGGACGCAATCGATAAAGTTCTGCATATGCGGAGAACTTACTTCATATTCGCCTTTACCGACTTTCTGTTCTTTCTTCGGCAACAGGGAAGGATCCGAGCATTCGATATAGCCACGAGCCACTTTCAACCAACCCTTGTCGCCGACAAACTGTATTCCCTGTGCATTCGGATTGTCTTCACGATAAGGCTGTTCGGTCATCACGATGCCATTCGCATATTTCATGGTTGCATATTTCGTTCCTTTATATCCGGCCGGAATAAACTCTACCGGACCGGAACCATCCATACCGATAGCCGCCTGTGCAATGTCAAACATATGTGCACCCCAGTCTGCCGTATATCCGTTTCCGGTTTCCTGATACCAGCGCCATGCGCCCCATAACTGTTCATTCTGTTCGGGTTCAAGCGTGATAGGAGGACAAAGATCGGGATGATAATGTATCTTCGGATCGTTCAACGGTCCCATCCACTGGTTGAAGTTCAGATTACCGGGAACATCCATTTCCGGCAAGTCCAGTGGTTTGGGAGGCTCACCGACACGGGCATAAATCTTTTCGATATGGCCGATCTTGCCGGCGCGGACCAATGCGATCGCATCCTGAAATTCTTTGCTCGAACGCTGCTGGCTACCGATCTGGAACACGCGGTTATTATCGCGTACGGCACGGGCCACGGCCAAACCTTCCGTAATGGTATAGGCCAACGGTTTCTGGCAATAAACATCCTTGCCGCTCTGGCAGGCATGGATGGCAACCAAGGCATGCCAATGGTCGGGAGTCGCAACTTCGATAACATCGATATCCTTACGATCCAGCAAGTCTTCATAGAACTCATACATATCGCAACGGGGAGCCACATTCAGCGATTTCTGCCAAGCTTCGGCACGACGTTTGAAACGTTCCCGCTTCAACGAGTCTACATCACAACATGCCGCCACCTGTACACCCGGACAAGTAGAGAAACTCCGGAAGTCGGACAAACCTTGCTGCCCTAATCCGACAAATCCTAAAACGACACGATCACTCGGTGCGATACGCACACCATTAACAGCCCAACTGGGCAGGATAGTCAAACTTGCCAATCCAAGAGCGGAAAGGCCGAGGAACTCTCGACGGGTTACCCCTTTCTTAGTGTTTTCTTTCATGGTAATTCAAAATATATTGGACTAAAAAATTAAATCAAAGGCAAATATATTAATTAAAATCGGAATAATGAACTGTTACGAAAAAGATGTCTTTTAATAATATAATTATGGCTCTCCCATTTCATAATGATGAATCAGGAAAGCCACAACAATGAGTATAAAATATGTGCCTTAAAAGGCGTATCCGAAGCTACATTCAGGTAAATCGGATACATGGCAAACGTAATCGTTTCGAAATCTTTCCGGAAGATATCGTTCAGCCCCCAAGTCAGGTCTGCACAGACGTTCAAGTGCTTGAAAGCACGCCATTCAGCCCCCAACTGCGCTCCCCACTGGAAACGGCGGAGGTTTTTCGAGAAATCGTACGACGCGCTCTTGCCGTCTTCAAAAACAACCTTACTCCCCGTCGGATCTCCCTCACGCAGATAACCGTCATAGACATTTCCCGAGAAATCCCCTTCCAGCATATAAGCCAAATACGGGCCGAGGCTCATGCTGAAACGAGGATTGAACTGGTGAGTCGCCAAAACAGGGAAAGAGAGGTAAGAATTCTTCACCTTTGTCTTTACATATCCCGTCCAGTTCCCCTTTACAATCTCGCCTCCATCTCCGATAATCTCCATTCCGTAATTCTTAACCCGTGCATCGGTATTCATTCCTTTATTATCGAGACGGATACCGATCCGCATGCCCCATTTCCTTTCGGCATCGAACCATTTGGTTACATTTCCTTCTATCGCCACGGCGAGAGTCGGATTATAGCCTGTTATCTCACGGATTTCAACCGGCAAAGGTAGTGGCGCCGTACCGCCGATATTAAACCCGGCTTTTATTTCATACTCCAGGCCAAGCAGGGCCGATTTGATAATTCCCTGATTCCGGTCCATCTGCCCAAAAGCAGGAAGTGTCGCCAACGACAAGGTCAGCACACAGATATAGATAGATATGATATTCTTCTTCATTTTGTTCTTCGTTTTAATTGTCGGCAGCATAAATCAATTCCACTTCATCGATCAGCAAAGTGCTTCCGGGGGCACCCCGGAAATAATTGCCTTCTCTACTGGAAGAGAAGACGATGGAGACATTATAGCCACCGGCTTTCAGCTTCTCACGATCGATTGTCTTTCCGGATTTCATCACAAAAGGAATATAAAACTCCGTCCACTCGTCCGTTTCTTTCCGGTCTTTATCGTCCAACAAAGCGACAGACACCAGGTTCGGGTGCGTATAATTGTCCTCGACAATGGTTCCGTCAAGATAACGGACTTTGTCGGTTACTTCGTAGAAGATAGCGTAGACATCCCAAGTATCCTTCTTGTCTGGTACGGGCTTGCCTTTTTCTTCAAATGTTTCCCCTGCTTTATACTTATAATATCCTTTCAGGTAAGTCGGGACATGCTCGAACGGCATGCCGAGACGGGTTGCTTTCAAGGCATTAGTCAAGGCACTCAACACATCGAATGTTCCCATAAAAAGGTTACCGGCAGCAATCGGCATACCGACTTTTGAGCCAAAATCACCAGTAGACTTGGTTTCCAACCGTACGCCTTTTCCTACTTTTCCTTCTTCCATCGAAGAAGTGGGAAAACTGGCCGGATCTTTCGTACCTACTCCCGTGATGGCAAAACCGGAATTACCGCTCGCCCAATCTATCGTATTACCTGTTGTCTTATCCGTATCATAGAATACATCATATGTATAAGCCAAACTTTCGACTTTACGCACTTCCTCAAAATGATATTCGGTACTGATACCTGCAATCTGATATGATACCTGATACTTTTTCTTCCAGTTTCCATCTTCCGATGTCACCGTATAATATTGCGGAGTCGTGAAATCGCGTTCCGTACCGCTGGTCGGAGAAATCGTTGCACCGGGAGTCAAGGTAAACTCCGGAGCCTGATGCTTTAGATCGATATCAGCCCTTACCATCAGCGTCACTTTATTATTCTCGATGACCGGATCCCTTTTCAGTATATCGGCAGGAACTATACAAGTTAATATATCAGCTTCGGCATTCGGGGCTTCGTCCCGTATACACGAAACCAAAACAAGCCCCATCAAAAGACAAGTAATTAAATGCGTTCTTCTCTTCATTTGTTTGTGTTATTGAAATTATTAGCCTCTGTTAATGCAAACCAGCCACAAAAATACGTTCCTTTTCCTAAAATGCCATTGCATTTATGTTTTTATCACAGTTTTTATTGTACTACTCACCTTTTATTCATACATTTGGCTCAATAACTTATTAATATAATCTAATTCATAAGACCATGACAACACGCAGAGACTTCATCCGGCAAGCCACTTTATTAGGCGCCGGAATGACAATGAGTCCTTTCTTTATTAATGCAACCCCTGGAAATGTTGGAGCGAACGACAAAATCCATGTCGGCCTGATCGGCTGTAACGGGATGGGATTTGAAGATTTGAAAGCATTCCTCCGCAATCCGGAAGTAGAATGTATCGCACTGTCGGACATAGACGAAAGCGTACTGAATAAGCGAGCTGCCGAGACCGAAAAGATTACCGGGAAAAAAGTAAAAAACCTCTACAAAGATTGGCGCAAACTGATTGATAACAAAGATATCGACGTCGTGATCGTCGGCACTCCCGACCATTGGCACTGCCTGCAAATGGTATCAGCTTGCCAGGCGGGCAAGGACGTCTATTGCGAAAAGCCGTTGGGCAACAGCATCGAAGAATGTAACATCATGATCCGTGCCGCCGAAAAATACAATCGCGTCGTACAGGTCGGCCAATGGCAACGCAGCGACCCGCACTGGCAAGACGCCATGGCTTTCGTACATGGCGGGCAGTTGGGAAAAATCCGTACCGTACGCGTATTCTCTTATCAGGGCTGGTGTCCTTCCATCCCGGTTAAGCCGGACGAAGCTGTCCCGGCCGGAGTAGACTACGATATGTGGTTAGGCCCGGCACCTAAACGTCCTTTCAACCGCAACCGTTTCCACTTTACGTTCCGCTGGTTCTGGGATTATGCAGGCGGTCTGATGACAGACTGGGGCGTGCACCTGCTTGACTATGCTTTGTACGGGATGAATGTAACGGCTCCGAACTCTATCATGGCTTCGGGCGGCAAATTCGGTTACCCGGACGATGCTTGCGAAACACCGGACTTATTACAGACGATCTATACTTTTGACGACTTCACCGTCATGTGGGATCATGCAATCGGCATCGATGACGGAGCTTACGGACGTAATCACGGCCTGGGATTTGTCGGAGAGAATGGGACACTGGTCGTAGATCGCGGCGGCTGGGAAGTAATCCCCGAAAAGGTAAACGGTAAAGCCCGCATGGAAGCTGTTCCGTTGAAGAAATCGTACGGCGAAGGCGGATTGAACCTGCATGTCAAGAACCATCTGGAATGCATCAAGTCGCGCAACCGTAACTGTAATGCCAGTATCGAGATCGGCGCCCATATCGCCAAGTTCTCGCAGTTAGGAAACATCGCCTACCGTACCGGCAAAAAGCTGACCTGGGACGGCAAGAGCTTCCACGATGCAGAAGCCGACAAGTACTTGTGTAAAGAGTACCGGGCTCCTTGGGAACTACCGAAAATCTGATTTTCTGACTGATAACGGCTGATGCTGGGAGTAAACCCAAAAATAGTTTTGATAATCCATAACTAAATGTTTACTTTTGTAGTTATAATACAAAAAGGTAAAAGCTATGGGGAATATATTACAAGAGTTCAAACAGTTTGCCATGCGCGGAAATGTGATCGACATGGCTGTGGGTATCATTATTGGCGGCGCTTTCGGCAAGATCGTATCATCAATTGTAGGTGATCTTATTATGCCCGCCGTCGGTTTGCTAATTGGCGGTGTAAATTTCACCGATCTGAAAATCGTATTGAAACAAGCAGTAATGGAAGGCGATAAGGTTGTATCACCGGCTGTTTCCATTAATTACGGAAACTTCCTGCAGGTCACTTTCGACTTCATCATTATTGCATTTGCAATCTTTATGTTGGTAAAAGGAATCAATGCCCTGAACCGGAAGAAAGAAGAAGCACCGGCAGCTCCGGCTCCTCCACCAGCCGACGTACAGTTGTTGACAGAAATCCGGGATTTATTGAAAAAGAATCAATAACAAATATAAAGGATGTCGTTTTTCGACATCCTTTTTGTTTTAAACCATTCCTAATTGTCTATATTTGCAGATATCGAAAAACGAAATTCAAACATAGACTGACATGATCAAGAAACTACTACTTCTCTTTATTCCTATATGCATATTCACATCTTGTTATACCACCAGGATGAAAAATGAATGGAAAGCCGATGATAATATGCAAAAAGTCAGAATCGGCATGACCAAAGAAGAAGTTATCTCTATAATGGGAGACACATACAAAGTGATGGAAGCCAAGCAAACGGCAGACGGTTATCAAGAAGTAATCGGATATGTAGATTTGCAAAACGGCATCTATCGTCTCCGCCTGTCAAACGGCAAGGTGGCAGAATGGGACTATATCCTTCCGCCAGCTCACAGACACAGCGAGAACACCTCGACGAGTAATTGACTAATCCGATAATATTTCCAGCCCCGTTTCCGTCATCAAAAACGTGTGTTCCCACTGCGCGGAAGGCAATTCGTCTTCCGTCACGACTGTCCAGCCATCTTCTTCGTCGATAAAGACCTGCCACGTACCCATATTGATCATCGGTTCGATGGTAAACACCATGCCGGGAACCAATAACATTCCGGTTCCTTTCCGGCCGAAATGGCAGACTTCCGGCTCTTCGTGAAACTCCAGCCCGACACCATGCCCGCACAAATCGCGAACGACAGAGAAACCGTTTTTCTCGGCATGACGCTGAACGGCATTTCCTATATCGCCGACAAAACCGAAAGGTTTAGCCGCCTGCATCCCCACTTCAAGACATTCTTTTGCGACCCGCACCAACTTTTCTTTCTCCGGTGTAGTTTTACCGATGACGAACATACGGGAAGCATCCGAATAATATCCGTCCAGGATTGTAGAGACATCCACATTGATTATATCTCCCTCCTCCAATATTTCATCTTCGCTGGGAATCCCATGGCAAACCACCTCATTGACTGAAGTACAAACACTTTTCGGAAATCCTTCAAAGTTGAGAGGCGCAGGAATAGCCCCATGGGAAACGGTATAATCATATACCAACTTGTCGATCTCGGCCGTAGACATCCCTGCTTTAATCTCTTTTGCCACCAGGTCGAGGACACCGGTATTCACCACGCTGCTCCGGCGGATTCCTTCTATCTGCTCTGCTGTCTTGATTAACTTACGGGAGGGAACCAGATGGCCTTTATTCTGGAAGTAAAGTACTTTTTTGTCTAACTCGGTAAGAGGCTGCCCTTTAATGATATGCCAATTGTTTTTAACTCTTCTGCTATACATAGCTTTATTCTTTTATACACACAAAGGTAACGGTTATCCGGCATTTTCCAGATACTTTTCCTTGAATATATTGAAACAAAGAATAAAGATAGAGATCAGAAGCGGACCGAAGATAATTCCCATAAACCCGAAGAGAGACAAGCCAATTATCACCCCGAATATAGTAATCAACGGATGTGTATCCGCCATCTTTTTCTGCAAGACAAAACGGATCAGATTATCCACATTCGTAACGACGATCAGCGCATAAGCCGTCAGTCCGAGCGCATTTACCCAATCGCCTGTCAGCGCCATATAAAGAGCAAGCGGAAACCAGACCAACGCCGTCCCGACAACCGGAATGATCGTCGCAAAGCAAGTCAGAAAACCGAATAGGAAAGGGCTCGGCACATTAAATATCCAATAGCCGATCAAAGCGATCACGCCCTGGATTATGGCCAACAACGGGATACCGATCGCATTGGACGTTACAATCATATTGATTTCGCTCAGGACATTCTTCTTGTTTTCGTCGCTGAAAGGCAGGATACTATACACATATTTCTCCATCTTGCCCCGCCGATCAACATAAAATAGAGAATAAGCACCAGGACCGCCACATTGATGGCAAACCCGCTGATACTTCCCATCACCGTTTGTCCGATCTTCGGCAAGATGGAAACGGCCGACATCAGGTTAGAGGTGTCGAGCACATCATACCCGGTACGCTGTTCGATCAGGCTTGCGACATGTTCGATCGACTTGACCAGTTGAGTCGGGTCCAGGTTAAAGTTTTGCAGTTTGCTCACAAACAGCCAGACGGCCAGTGATAAAGGAATCAGGAAACAAAGAACCGCCTCCAAGAGGAGAAGGAAAGCGACGAAACTCCGGTTCAAATGCTTCTTTTCCGTCAGATATAACATTTGTTTCCTCACCAGTATATAAATGGTGGAAGCCCCCAATATTCCACCCAGAAAAGGAATAAACTCGACAAAGAGAATAACACCCAATACAATAATAATTGCAATCAGGGAGAATCTCCAATACTGTTCTTTTAAGCTCATGTTGTTATTTCGATTTATTATACCTTATACCTATATAAATAACAATATGGGAGCAAGGTTGTTTATCATCTCCTTAATAAAGACTGAAGTCAGTCGGCTTGATTACAAATCCGATTCTCAACATACTCTTGAACTTATTATATTCCAGCAGGTTTTCTCCGAATCCGTTATAATATTGCAGGAAGAAATACTGATTCTCGTTATTGTTGAATTTATAGCTCAGCTCTACCTGGGAATTGAAACTCGTCCAGGTCTTACGTTTGGTCAGGATCACGCCACAATTGAAACGGCGGTTATTGGTCCGGTAATTAGCTGCCACTTGAAAGATACCGTTATACTTCAGCAAGTCTTTGTTGTATTTGCCGTCTACGATCGGTATCCAAGTCTTGAACTGCGCCTCCCAATTCCGGGAGAGCGTTATGGCAACGGCAAAAGTCACTTTATTCCAGCTGCGGGAAGCGGTGCTGTCTTTCCCGTTCGACTCGTGTTCAAACATCAGGTATCCTTTTCCTATATATTTATTATGGGAGACAATCAGGTGCCCTAAGCCGATACCGGGATTAAAATTCAGGTCTTTCATCGGCAACGATTCCTGAAAGACATTCCAAAAGGCTTTCTGGGTATATTGGATAAACAGATACGTATCGAACGGCAGCTTACTTTTTGTCAACCGTTGGGCGATGCTCAACTGGAATTTCACATCCGAATTGGCAGCAGTCGGTTTGTGACCGATCGTCGTACCTCCGACAAAATAGTTGTCTTTGAACAAAGTGAAGTACGGCATTTTGTCTAAAACGGCGCGGACACTATCTGCATTATATGCATTCGCCACGATCTTTTCTCCGATGGTCTCTCCTTTTTTCTCCTGTGCCGACACCCGGCATGCCATCATGGACAGAAGCAGGAGCATAACGATTTTTTTCATAAAATGCATCAAGTTTACTTATCAATAAAGATATACGCAAATATAGGCGAATCTTTTAAATAGAACCAATTGCAGAACGGTTAGTTCATTTTTTCTATCTTTGCGTCTATGGAAAAGATATACAACTATTATAAAGAGACTGTCACGGCTTATACGCGCAGAGCTGAAAACCTGAAAAGAAAAATACACTTGCTCGGAAGCATCCGGCTGTTGTTGGTAGCCGGACTGATCGCGATGATCTGGCTTTTCAAGTCGGAAGACTGGAAGGTGCTGGCAGGTATCGTGGTGGTGTTCATGATCCCCTTCATTGCTTTGATGGTATGGCACACCCGGTTGTTTGCCCGGAAATGTTATGCGGAAGCGCTGGCACAGCTTTGCCGGAACGAGCTGAACGGGTTGGACTACGATTTCAGCGCTTTCGACGGGGCACCGGAAAAAAGTTCGGCCGAGCATTCGTTCAGCCTCGACCTGGATTTGTTCGGAGACCATTCCCTCTTTCAGTCCATTAACCGCACGGTGACTTATATCGGAAAAGAGAAGCTGGCCGACTGGTTTATCCACCCGCTGACCGACAAAGCGATGATCTTAAAACGACAGGACGCCATACGCGAGTTAGAGGCATACACGCAGCTGCGCCAACATTTCTATGTGACAGGCATCCTGCAACCGGGAAACAAAAACGACCAACGGTTGGTTTCCCTACTCAGCAACGAGGCCCCAAGTTTTATCAACAGTATCCTTTGGAAGGTATTGGTCTGGCTGATCCCGGCGATCTGGGTAGTCGTGATTGCCGGCTGTGTGTTAAACCTGCTCCCCGCCTCTGCCGCCGGAATACTTTTCGGAGCCTCGTTTGTCATCTCTTATCTGAATGCCGTACAGATCACAAAGCTACATAATTCGTTGGACAAGACCGAGCAAATCCTCCATACCTATTCCGACCTGATCAAGAGCATCGAAAAAGAAAACTTCCGGTCTTCCGAATTGACAGATATCTACAAACAGTTTGTCAATGACGGACAGACAGCCTCATCAGTCATCAAAAAACTTTCCAAACATATCGGCGCACTCAACCAACGTTTCAGTGCGATCGGCGTCATTCTGAATATCCTCACCCTGCGTGATACCCGTATGGCTATGAAATTAGAAAAGTGGAAACTGGCACACGGGCACGACACGGAACGCTGGTTCGAGGCGTTAGGGCTGTTCGACGCTTACTGCTCGTTAGGCGGTTTTGCCTTCAATCACCCGGGATATATCTATCCGGAAATAGCCGACACATACTTCAAGATGGAAGGGAAAGCGCTCGGACATCCGCTCCTGCGCCGGGATGTCTGCGTAAAGAATGACATCGACATCGAGAAAAGTCCCTGGTTCCTGATCATCACAGGGGCGAATATGGCGGGAAAAAGTACATACCTGCGCACGGTCGGAGTCAACTACCTGCTGAGCTGCATTGGCGCTCCGGTCTGTGCCGGTTCGCTTACCGTATATCCGGCCCAGATGGTAACCAGCCTGCGCACCTCGGACTCGCTCGTAAGCAACGAATCTTATTTCTTTGCCGAACTGAAACGGTTGAAGATGATAATCGACCGCCTGCAACAGGGCGAAAAGCTTTTCATCATCCTGGATGAAATCCTGAAAGGAACCAATTCGATCGACAAGCAGAAAGGCTCGTTAGCCTTGATGAAACAGTTGGTCGCAAACCAGGCTTGCGGCATCATCGCCACACATGACTTGGCTTTAGGGGAACTGGAAAAAGAATTTCCAAACCAGATCAAAAATTACCGTTTCGAGGCTGACATCACAAATGAAGAACTGACCTTCTCCTATCAGCTCCGCGAAGGTATCGCACAAAATATGAATGCTTGTTTTCTGATGAAGAAGATGGGAATCACTGTGTAAATTATAGCCGGTTTTGAACCTCCTGCAAACCTAAAGAATTACAAGAACCCTCTTTCCGACCATATTTCTATTTCGTCCGAAATCTTGATCGATTTTGGATTGACTTTTTTCATGGTTTTATCCAGATCGGATGACAATAGATAAAATGAGGTGCTGAGCCCATTCCAAAAAGCGTGCAATTTGATTACCGAAAACCGGAAACACCGACAAAGTGATAAAGCTTAACTCCCGGAGAATCGAATATTTGAAAACAAAACGGACGGCGTCCCAAATATCGCAAGGAAATTCAGGGGCTTTTTTGCCATGAAAACGGTCCTCTTTCCAATTAGGACGGTCATAATCGCCATTACGACCGTCCTAATCTTCGCGAGGTGCCGAGTGCACTACACATTAGCACGGTCGTAATAGCAAAGAGGACGGTCGCAATGGCGGAAAACATTCAAAAAAGAGAGAAAAGTCCCTTTTTGAGGTCAAAAAAGCGGATTAACATTTGTTTAATTTCGGATGCCTTTTGAATCTAAAAAATGCGTTTTATACAATAAGTCAATGATAAAATGACAACTTACAATATCATTTTTCAGCACGTTTACAAATCAAATTTATAACCCAATGAAAAATAAAAAGTCCTGTTTTGAAATCCCTCCACATTTTTGTAAGCGCTTGTCAGCCCCAGCAAATACCTGAAATCAAAAAGAAATCCGTTTTTGAATTCATATCCGGCTCCAAAAGCAAGGCTGAAATCGAAAGGTTGCTTTTCGCCCATCAGTTTCTGCTGCTGTACCACTTCACCGACCCGCAACCTTCTTTTAAGTAGAAAACCGATCTGTGGTCCGAGCTGAAGATTAAGACCCGTCTTATGCGTAAATTTGGCTAACAAAGGAATTTCCAAATAATGAAGGGCGATATCCATATCCATCGGATCATCCCCCATGTTAATCCAAATAAGATCCTTCTCCTTATAGCCCTGTTTCATGTACAACAACTCGGCTTGCAGGCTGAAAAAACGGTTAAACCGATACTGCGTGAGAAAACCTCCGTTTATACCAAAGCAATGCGAAGGATTCTCGATATCATCCGGATAGTTTACGGAAGATGTATTCAAACCTATTTTCCCTCCAACAGACCACTGCGCAGACATAGGGGCAGCCAACATAAGGACCAAGGCAAACAATAATACTTTTTTCATGTTCATACACTTTCTATTTTAATCATTCATACCCTTTAATAACGAAGCGATGAACAAATATATTATCGACACAAAATTTCTTTTTTGATGTAGGCAAGTTCACGCATGATATTGTTTACCCTGATTATTTTAATGCGCGTAAAGAGTAGCGCAAGGAAACACCAAACAGATTGTAAAGACAGAAATTCAATTTCTGAGTTAAAAAGGCTTGCAACAATCACTGAAAAACACGACCTTTGCAACGTATTGAAAATAACGTAGAAGCGTTTCGATATTATCTTGCTTTGAAATCTGGACAATTTCAATCGACCAAGATAATAGACAAAATGGCTCCTGCGCTTGTGTTTGTTATATACCTATCTGGTAATGGATGGACTATATACATACATAAAGCGTGGGATCATTGTTCTATTATTGGTCGGTGGGCAGTCCAGAGCCTCAAAGCAGTAATAGACGATGGTCCTCACGCTTTTTTATTTAATAATGCCGAACGGAGGGGACAGGGAGGAAAAAATTCAATAACAATGGACTACTTAACAAGTATTTTTCACGAATTACCTTTGAATTTTATTGGTAATTTAAGAATCGGAGAAATTATCTTTATATTAATGATAATTCTCATTCCTATTATTTTGCTGATATTCATTATACATCTAATCAAAAAACACAGAAAGAAATAGGAGATTTATCTTTAAAACGGTTTTATTATGAACGAATTTATTTCAGCACTAAGAAAATATGTTGTTTTTTCTGGACGAGCGAACAGGAAAGAATATTGGACTTTTTGGTTGGTATCAGTTATTCTTTACATATTAGCGTTTATGTTAGATACATATTTGGATCATTCTATTATTGTAGTTTTTTTAGGACTATTTTTATTATTACCAACATTATCCATAACATCAAGACGTCTACATGATGTCGGAGTTCCCGGCTGGTTAAGCATTTTCACTTTGCTTCCTTTTGTGTGGCTTGTAATGTTATACGCATTAGTCAAAAAGGGAGATGATGGCGATAATAAATACGGAAAACATCCACTTATATAGATGTATTCTTGATAGTCTAAACATTTTAGACAGCCATCAAAGAAACTTTTAACTTCTTCGATGGCTGTCAAGATATCTTGTATAAGCAAATTCAGTCTTCATCATGGAGCAATCCATAAACCTCTTCCTGCAATTTGGGCAGATGATTAACGACTATACTCCATAATATATCTACAGATAAGCTGTCATAACCATGAATGATATAATTACGGGCATCTACTATTTTGCGGGAATTGGTAATTGCGATAGAAGGATTCGTCTTTAATATCCGGTTCATGGCTTCTCCTATAATTTCGATATTCCTTTCTGTCGCACGCCTACGCCAGATTTCTTTAGAAAAATCGTCGAAACGCTTTGGCTGGCCATCGAAGAAACTTTCAATTTCTTCGATGGCTGTCAAAATATCCTGTAAATGTTTTTTAGTGTAGTTATCCATATATAAGTTGTTTGGTCATGTCTATGTCCTTTTTTAAATAAGGATTGCGAATGGCCTGTTCTTCGAGCAAATCCACCTCTCTGCCTAAAAGATTTTCCAATGCATACTTTAAATCAAAGAAGTTGGAAAAATAATCATCTACTTCTTCTTTGTCAAAATCCACCACCAAGTCAATATCGCTTTTATCGGTAAAACGATTGGTCAGGACAGAGCCAAAAGCAAACAACCTCTTTACCTTGTACTTTTTGCACAAAGCGATAATACTCGGATAATATTGGGCAAAGAAACTCATAATTATCATGTTTGTTTCAGACAAAGATAAAGATTTCAGACAAATAACCAAATTACTTCTTCGTCCGATACTTCTCAATCTCCGGCAAATGCTGCTTGATCTCATTAATACGCGTGGCATCGCTGGGGTGGGTGCTCATAAATTCGGGGGTGGAGCCGGAACCTCCGGCGGACATCTTCTGCCAGAAAGTGACGGCGACTTCGGGGTTATAACCTGCCATTGCCATAAAGACCAATCCCATGTAATCGGCTTCCGATTCGTGCTTGCGGGAGAAAGGCAGCATAACGCCGTATTGTGCACCTAAGCCATAGACTGTATTTCCTACCTGCTGGACAGCGGCCGATTTATTGCTCAACGCCTGCCCCAATATCTGGGCACCGTATTGTGCCATCAACTGCTGGCTCATGCGTTCGTTGCTGTGTTTGGCAACGGCATGCGCCACTTCATGGCCGATTACGACAGCCAATTCGTCGTCCGACGAAACCAACTGCATCAGCCCTTCATAGACGACAATTTTACCACCGGGCATACAAAAAGCGTTCACCTGCGGGTCTTTCACCAAGTTAAACTCCCAGGAGAAATTCTTGATTTCACTCTCCAACCCATTATTTTTCAAATATTGTTCGGTAGCGGCGGCAATCTTCTTGCCGACACGCGTCACCATAGCCGCCCCGTCTTTGGAGGACGATTTGGCAGCCGACTTCATATAATCGGAATATTGGGTCAGACTGGACGACAACACTTCCTGATCCGAAACAAGCAACACCTGCTTTCTTCCGGTCAGTGGAACACTACCGCAACTACTTAACAATAATAGCATTGCAACAAATAAACCTGTAATCTTTTTCATCTCTTATCTTTTGTTTCTAAGTGTTTGCAAAAATATGATTTCTCTTTTATTAATAAACAATTCACAAGAGCTTTTTACCCAACGAATAAAGAATATAAAGATTTATGCAAAAAAAGAGCGGATATTTGCATATTTATTCAATCATACTGTTTATATTTGCAGCCTTGTTGCATAAATATACAAGTATGAGTACAAAAAAAGAACGATTGGATGCCATCTGCCGCATTATACAGACAGAGAAAATAGGTAATCAGGAGGAGCTGCTTAAACAATTGGAGAATAGCGGATTCCAGGTTACCCAAGCAACACTGTCGCGCGACATCAAGCAGCTGAAAGTTGTCAAGGTACACGACGGAAACGGGAATTATGTATATCGCCTGCCTGATTATTCAGCGCTTATGCAACCCGCGAAAGAGCAAACGCAGCATCATCCCAACATCGAGTTTTCGGGAAACTTAGCAGTAGTCAAGACCCGTCCGGGATATGCAATGGGAATCGCCTCCGACATCGACACGCATGCCCCCCACGAAATATTGGGGACAATCGCCGGTGACGACACCATCCTGATCATTCCTCGCGAAGGGATCAGCCGGGATAAGATAGTTAGCGCCTTGTCGCATTTCATATAACGTAGAGACACACGGCCGTGTGTCTCTACTACGGCCGCGTGTCTCCACAACAAGAAGATAAAAGAACAAACATAAAATGGAACAACAAAGAAAAATTGATGTGATGATTGCTGAATCCTGCCACGAGGAATATGTCGACATTATCCTCGACACTATCGAGGCGGCAGCCAAAGTGCGCGGAACCGGTATCGCCAAGCGTACGCACGAATATGTTGCACAGAAGATGAAGGAAGGAAAAGCCGTCATCGCGCTCGAAGGTAACAAATTTGCTGGTTTCAGTTATATCGAATCATGGGGAAACAAACAATACGTGACCACTTCCGGTCTGATTGTACACCCGGATTTCCGGGGCTTGGGCATTGCCAAGAGGATTAAGGAAATGACCTTCCAATTGGCACGTATGCGGTGGCCGCACGCGAAGGTTTTCAGTCTGACTTCCGGAGCCGCAGTGATGAAAATGAATACGGAGTTAGGATACGTTCCGGTTACCTTTGCCGACCTGACGGACGACGAATCATTCTGGAGAGGCTGCGAAGGTTGTGTCAACCACGATGTCCTCGAACGGACCAACCGGCGGTATTGCATCTGTACAGGTATGCTCTTCGATCCGGACGATCCTCACCGGGCGGAAAGGGAAGCGAGAGAGAGGAATCTATAATAATGGGCTGATTGTTCAATGTGCCAATGTGCCAATTGAAAGAGGGCTCGATAAACAGGAATAATAACATTAATATATAGAATAATGAAGAAGAAAGTAGTAGTCGCATTCAGCGGAGGATTGGATACATCTTTTACTGTTATGTATCTGGCTAAAGAGAAGGGTTATGAAGTGTATGCAGCTTGTGCCAACACAGGCGGTTTCAGCGAAGAACAACTGAAGCAGAACGAAGAAAATGCCTATAAGTTGGGCGCAACCAAATATGTGACTATCGACGTTACAAAAGAATATTATGAAAAGAGCCTGAAATATATGATCTTCGGAAACGTACTGCGTAACGGCACGTATCCTATCTCCGTCAGCTCGGAACGTATCTTCCAGGCATTGGCAATCGCCCGCTATGCAAATGAGATTGGTGCGGATGCTATCGCCCACGGTTCCACCGGCGCAGGAAACGACCAGATCCGTTTCGACATGACGTTCCTGGTACTGGCTCCGAACGTAGAGATCATCACGCTGACACGCGACATGGCCCTGACGCGCGACTACGAAATCAACTACCTGAAAGAACATGGTTTCGAAGCGGATTTCACCAAGTTGAAGTATTCTTATAACGTAGGCCTGTGGGGAACATCCATCTGTGGCGGCGAAATCCTCGACTCCACACAGGGTTTGCCCGAAAGCGCTTACCTGAAACAAGTCGAAAAGACCGGAAGCGAAGAACTTCGTATCGAGTTTAAGAATGGTGAGATTTATGCCGTGAACGGTGAAGTTTTCGAAGACAAGATCGCTGCCATCCAGAAGGTGGAAGAGATCGGAGCTGCATACGGTATCGGCCGCGACATGCACGTCGGAGACACCATCATCGGCATCAAGGGACGTGTCGGATTTGAAGCTGCCGCTCCCATGCTGATCATCGGCGCACACCGTTTCCTCGAAAAATATACGCTGAGCAAATGGCAGCAGTACTGGAAAGACCAGGTTGCCAACTGGTACGGAATGTTCCTCCACGAAAGCCAGTACCTCGAACCGGTTATGCGCGACATCGAAGCCATGTTGCAGGAATCGCAGCGTAACGTAAACGGAACAGCCATCCTGGAACTTCGCCCGCTCTCCTTCTCTACCGTCGGCGTTGACTCGAAAGACGACCTGGTAAAGACCAAATTCGGCGAATACGGGGAAATGCAAAAGGGCTGGACTGCCGAAGATGCAAAAGGATTCATCAAGGTAACTTCCACTCCGCTGCGTGTTTATTATAATAACCATAAAATATAATTAATCAATGTGCCAATATGCCAATGTGCCAATTAATGGATACATTCGCATTCTTATTGCACATTGCATATTGGCAAATTATACACATTATTTATGATCAAGATAGGAATTATAGGTGGTGCGGGATACACGGCAGGCGAACTGATTCGCCTGCTGCTGAATCATCCGGACGCCGAGATTACATTTGTGAACAGTACGAGCAATGCAGGCAACAAGATAACGGATGTGCACAGCGGACTGTATGGAGAAACCGACCTGGTATTTACCGGTGAACTGCCGTTGGACCAGATCGACCTGCTGTTCTTCTGTACCGCCCACGGCGACACGAAGAAGTTCATGGAAAGCCATACCGTACCCGAAAATGTGAAGATCATCGATCTTAGCATGGACTACCGTATCGAAAGCCCCGAACACGATTTCGTGTACGGCCTGCCCGAGCTGAACCGACGCCGCATCTGCGGCGCTAAACATATTGCAAACCCGGGATGTTTTGCCACCTGTATCCAGTTAGGCGTTTTGCCATTAGCCAAGCACCTGATGCTGAACTCCGAGTTGCATGTAAACGCAATCACGGGTTCGACGGGAGCCGGCGTAAAGCCGTCGTCTACTTCCCACTTCAGCTGGCGAAACGACAATATCTCGATCTACAAACCATTCACGCACCAGCACCTTGCCGAGATCGGACAAAGTTTGCGCCAGTTGCAGAACAGTTTCAGCAGCTCGATCAACTTTATCCCGGTAAGAGGAAATTTCTCGCGAGGCATCTTCGCGACAACTTATCTGGACTGTAAGATCGGGTTGGATGAGATCACGCGTATTTACGAAGAGTATTACGATGATCATTCGTTCACCTTCATCACAGACAAGAATCCGGATCTGAAACAGGTGGTCAACACCAACAAATGCTTGATCCATTTGCAGAAACATGAAGACAAGTTGCTGATCATCTCGATGATCGACAACCTGCTGAAAGGCGCCAGCGGCCAAGCCGTCCACAACATGAACCTGTTGTTCGGCCTCGAAGAAACGGTCGGCCTGCACCTTAAGCCTTCAGCGTTTTAATAATTAATCAATGTGCCAATTTGCCAATATGCCAATTAAGAAATACAGGTGTCTTCTTCATTGCATATTGGCACATTGGCAAATTAAACACATTATTCATTATGCATTTATTCGACGTATATCCATTATTTAATATCGAGATACAGAAAGGCAAAGGATGCCATGTATGGGACACGGAGGGAAACGAGTACCTCGACCTGTATGGCGGACATGCCGTGATCTCCGTCGGGCATAGCATCCCACTTATGTGAAGGCTATCTCCGAACAAGTCGGCAAGTTAGGATTCTATTCCAACTCTGTCATCAACAGCCTTCAGCAGAAGTTAGCAGACAAGTTAGGTAAAGCCTGCGGCTACGACGACTACTCGCTGTTCCTGATTAACTCGGGAGCCGAAGCGAACGAAAATGCCCTGAAGTTAGCCTCTTTCCATAACGGCAAGAAGCGGGTGATCGCCTTCAAACACGCGTTTCACGGACGCACATCGGCAGCCGTACGCGTGACCGACAATCCGAAGATTATAGCACCGGTAAATGAAGACCTGGCCGTAACTTACGTGCCTCTGAACAATGCGGCAGCCGTAGAAGCAGAACTGAAAAAAGGCGATGTATCCTCGGTTATCATCGAAGGGATCCAGGGTGTAGGCGGTATCCAACTACCGACAGATTCCTTCATGCAGGAACTGCGTGCCTTGTGTACGAAATATGAAGCCTGCCTGATCCTGGATGAAATCCAATCCGGTTACGGACGTAGCGGAAAGTTCTTTGCCCATCAGTATGCAGGGATCAAGCCGGATCTGATCACGGTTGCCAAAGGTATCGGCAACGGTTTTCCGATGAGCGGATTGCTGATCAGCCCGATGTTCAAGCCTGTATATGGTATGTTGGGTACGACATTCGGAGGTAACCATCTGGCATGTGCGGCAGCCATTGCCGTACTGGATATTATGGAAGAAGAGAAGCTGATCGACAATGCGGCCAAAGTGGGTGCATACCTGCTGGAAGAACTGCACAAACTTCCGGGTATCAAGGAAATTCGCGGACGCGGCCTGATGATCGGTATCGAGTTTGAAGAGTCGATCAAGGAAGTGCGCAACAAACTGCTGTTCGAGGAGAAGGTCTTCACGGGTGTTGCCGGAACAAATACGATCCGTCTGCTCCCTCCTCTTTGTCTGACGATAGACGAGGCAAAGGAGTTCCTGGTTCGTTTCCGCAAGGTGCTAAATGCCTGAAAATAAAAGAGGGCGGTTCACGAACCGCCCCTACCAGATTTAATTGTGTCTTTATTAAAAAAGCTCCACCCCGGAAGTTCCGGAAGGTGGAGCTTTTGCTTATATCATTATTACAATCTAACTCTTATCAATTGAATTTCTCAACCGTATAAGTGAAGATCAGGGTTGAACCGGCTGGAACCGGAACATTCCCATAATATCCGTAAGCCAAATAAGCGGGGATAATAGCCTCTACCCGTTCACCGACAGTATTTTCTAACCAAATGGCCCCCAATCCTGGTATCACTTCTGCCGGAGTAAAGTCCATTGACATTTCTTTTTGGAAATTGGTTCCGTTAATCAAGTCACCTTTCAAAAGCGTTGTAATCTTTGTCTGTCTCGTCGGTTTCTCCGTTTCCGTTCCTTCCTTACTCAACACACGATACAATGCGGTATCGCCACCTAAAACGACCTGTTTGTAAAGCAATTCCCCGTCCTCACCCTTGAGGGCTTTCTTCTCGCGGATATAATCGCGGTTCTTTTCGAAATAGGCGATCTGCTCGGCAGAAAAGTTGTTGTCATCATCTCCACAGGCTGTAAACCCAATCAGCAATACCATCATCAAACAGGCTGCCGCATAAATAGTTCTCTTCATTTGTTCTTCAGTCTTTTATTGTTTTGAAGGCACAAAGATAACATTCAGAGCAATACGGCGCAAATGGGAAAGATCAATCCACGACAAAGCTATAACTCCCTGAACCGATCTTTCCGGCATACAGGAACGGTTCGCCTTTGACGCGGGAAACCTTTACAGGAGTCCCATTCTTCGTTACAGCATACTTACCGGAGGGAAGCGGCAGGTAAACTTCAGCAGACATATTGGCCGGGATCGTCACTTTCAGCGTATAGGAGCCGGCCTTGTTTTCGACAGACATCCGAACGCCACCCCGAACAGTCGGGATCGTAGCTTCAGCCCATTCCAAAGAGGCAAGCTGCGGTTTGATACGGATCGTACCGAAACCCGGCGTCAGCGGTTCGACACCCATCAGACGGCGCGGGATGATATTGGCCGGGGCAGCACCCCAGACATGGTTCCAATCCTGGTTCGGTTTATATTTGTTATCCCAGGCTTCGAGCGAAATGGTCGAGCCGACACGGATCATATTATACCAGCTCCGGTCGTCCGTTTTCGTCAGCATATGCAAGGCATATTCGGCATCGTTCGCTTCATAGAGGGCATCCATCAGGAATTGCGAACCATAGACGCTGCAAGCCATACCACGGGTTTGGAGAAAGCAGGCAACCCCTTCTTTCTTCCCTGCCGGAACCAAGTCGAAAACTAACGGAAACATATTGCCATGCAGGGACGCATGTTCAGTATCGGCAGCCAGCCCATCAATGAAATACCCTTTACGGGCGTTGAAGAAAGAACGGGTGTACAACTTTCTGAAAGCCTCCGATTCGGAAGTAAAGAATGCAGCTTCCTCCGCCTTGTCGAGCACGCCGGCAATACGCCCCATCAGCTTCAGGGCTTCATAATGCCAGGCATTCGTTACGGCGTTATAGTCGGTAAAGACAAATCCGTCGGATTCTCCTCCCTCCTGTTTCCCTAAACCGAGAATACCGGTATGAGGCCAATCGACGATATCCCGTATCTTACCGTTAAAACGAATGGATTTCAGAAAAGCATCCGTCTGCAAGCCGGTTGTCGTACTGATCAAACCATTTTTCTCACGAAGCTGCAACAAGGTACGGGCTTTCAAGATATCATAGCTTGCCTCCAACGAGCGGCTGTCACCCGTGTACAGATAATCATACCAGGCAATCGACACAGCCTGCAGAATCCACTCGGTAGGCCAGGTAGGATATTGCAACAAGTATTCATGCGAACGCCGTGCAATCGCATATTCGCGATCCACGCCATAATGGCAAAGCTGATTGATCAAAGCATCCGCCTCATACGGGATTCGTTCGCGATCTCCATCCACATAAATGCCTGTAAAAGAGGTTGCACGGACTGAATATTTACACAGGTCCCAAATCTGGTTCAGCGTATCATTGGAACAACGGAAAGAGGAAGCCGTCTCGTCAAAAGGATAATGCACTGTTTCGCGGACAACAGCAGCAGGCGTTAAAGCGCCCTCATATCCTTCGATCTCACAATAACGGAAAGGCATGACCTCACCGACATACTCCGGCATCAGCACAGCTGCCGAACCGGTATTCCGTCTGTCTTTATCGATCTTGATACGGTAGGTATTGGTCCCCTTCATCAAAGCCAACGGATAGCGATGGTAACGGATCGTTGACTTTCCCGGATCGCGCAGGATACGTCCGTTTTCCAGACACTCTCCCAGATGCACGATCACCGAATCGCATCTCCCGTCCGACGTAAGCGTCAGCACCAACTGTCCGAAAGCATCCTTACCGAAGTCGATCAGTCGCGTACCGGAACCAAGTTCCTTCACTCCGGCCGGATATTCCATTGTTTTCACCTGCGGATAGTAAGTCGTTTCATATTCGGACAAGCGGTCGGCCGTACGGAATGCTTTCACTTCAGACCAGTCGCTTTCACCTTCGGTATTCGTCGTTGTCTTCACCCGCCAGAAGTAGGCAGTGCCGGGTTTCAATGCCTCACCAGCATAACGGACAGCCACCGAACGGTCACTTCCAACCTCCCCGCTATCCCATACATTGCCTTTTCCGGCGGCGGCATCAGCCGGGTTATCAGCCACGATCAACCGGTAGGCCGTCTGGCACGTCCCCTCGGTTTCACCGGGTACGATCCAGGAAAAAGCGGGATGCGCCGATCGGATAGCGGCATATTGCAGGGGTTCTATCGCAACATCGAGTTTCCAGACCGGCAGGTTCGACGCATAGCCGTTCTGCCAGGTCCGTTCAGTATGTTCAATCAGATCAGTCATTAGCCCGGAAGGCTTCCTGTCAGCAGCCTGCAGGCAAAACGCAGAAAGGGCGCAAGAGGCAAACAGGGTGAATCGGTTCAGTAATTTACTCATGGTATTCTTCTTTTTGTGATTTGAGGACAAAGGTAAAATGAGTGAAAGAATTGTCTATTCTTATATCTGACATTTTTCTTTTTAAATATGGGAAAGAAGAGCATGTTACACAAAAGCATTATATTCCCTATGCGCCAAGTTAATTTTTTTCTGTTACATAAACATTTAAATTCTTTCTTTTGCCCATCTCGTAAAACATTCCGTTCTTTGCAGGCAGCAAACTATTAAAACTAATATACATGAAACTAAACAAACTCATTCTTCCGGTAGCCTGCATGCTGTTTGCCGGAAATGTCTGTATGGCACAAATCATGCCTTGGGAAAACCGGACGGAGACGGACAATGATCCGTTTGCCAAAAGCGAAACAGCCAAAACGCAAGGCAAGCTGCACCTCGAAGATGTCGTAGCCGGACGGTTGGTGCAGACCAGAGGGATCGGCGCCATGAACTGGATGAAAGACGGCGAACGCTACAGCCGGATGGAACCGAACACTGAGACAGGCGGCGTGGACATCGTTGCCTACCGTGCCAAAGACAACCGCCGCGAAGTCATCATCCCCTCTTCCATGTTTATCAACAAAGAGACAGGGAAACCGATCGCTATCCGCAGCATCTCCTGGAGTGCCGACAATGAGAAAGTTCTGATATATACCAATACCCAGCGGGTATGGCGCTACGACACACGAGGCGACTACTGGGTGCTGAGTTTGAAAGACGGTTCACTCCGCCAATTGGGTAAAGGGCTGCCCGAATCGTCCATGATGTTCGCCAAGTTCTCTCCCGACGGAACGCGTGTGGCCTATGTTTCACGCAACAATCTATATGTGGAAGATATCGCCTCCGGCCAGGTCACACAGTTGACGCACGACGGAAGCGACAGGATCGTGAACGGGACATTCGACTGGGTGTATGAAGAAGAGTTCGCCTGCCGCGACGGTTTCCGCTGGAGTCCGGACGGACAATACATCGCCTATTGGCAGAGCGATACGAAAGGAACGGGTGTATTCGATATCATCAACAATGTGGATTCCATCTATCCGACCATCCTGCATTTCCCTTACCCGAAGGCAGGAAGCACGAACTCGGCTGTCAAAGTCGGCTATCTGCCGGTGGCCGGCGGAGCGACTACCTGGGTGGAGATTCCCGGCGACCCGCGTAATAACTATATTCCGCGTATGGAATTTATCCCCGGAAGCAACGAACTGTTTATCCAGCAGTTGAACCGCCAGCAGAATACGAATAAGGTCTGGATTGCCCGCATCGGCAGCGCCACGCCTGAAAATATATTCACCGACACGGATGCCGCCTGGTTAGACACGAACGACAATATCCAGTGGTTGAAAGACAACACCTGGTTCACCTGGGAAAGCGAACGCGACGGCTGGCGCCATCTCTACCGCATCAGCCGCGACGGGAAAGAGATTCTGCCCATTACGAAAGGCGATTTCGATTACATCTCGCCGGTCGGGACAGACCTTCAAAAAGGGTTGGTCTACTTCATTGCTTCTCCGGATAACTTCACGCAGCGTTATCTGTACAGCGCTAACCTGTTCGGCAAAGGCGATGTGAAACGCCTCAGCCCGGCGGACCAACCGGGACAGCACCGCTATAATATGTCACCCACCGGTAAATGGGCCGTCCACACATACAGTAATGCGGCTACACCTTCGGTGATCGATATGGTTTCTTTCCCCAAACACCAGTCCGTACGGGTCATTGAGGACAACGCCAAGGCACGCGAACAATATGCAGCCCTCGGCCTGAATCCGAAAGAGTTTGTCAAAGTGACATCGGGCGACCTCACGCTGGATGCCTGGATGATCAAGCCTGTCAATTTCGATGCGACAAAGAAATATCCCGTTATCATAGAAGTCTATGGCGAACCGGCAAGCTCTACCGTACAGGATGTATGGGGCGGCGGCGACCTGTGGAACCAGTATATCGCCAACCTCGGGTACATCGTGGTCAGCATCGACAACCGCGGAGCCAATACACCGCGCGGACGCGAATGGCGCAAGTGCATCTATGGCGAAGTCGGCACGTTTGCTTCCGAAGACCAGGCACGCGGCATCCAGGATATGGCACGCCGTTATCCGTTTATCGACACCGCCCGCATCGGCATCACCGGATGGAGCGGCGGAGGAAGCCAGACGCTGAATTCCATGTTCCGTTATCCGGAGGTGTTCCACACGGGTATCGCCATCGCTTTCGTTGCCGACCAGCGCACCTACGATACGATCTACCAGGAACGTTATATGAATACGCCGCAGAACAACCCGGACGGCTACCGCAAAGGTTCGCCGATCACATACGCATCCGGTCTGAAGGGCAATCTGCTGCTGATACACGGCACTGGTGATGACAATGTCCATTACCAGAACTGCGAAATGCTGGTGAACGAGTTGGTGAAACACGGCAAGATGTTCAGCCAGGTCAGCTACCCGATGCGTAGCCACGGCATCTATGAACGTCCGGGAACGACGCTTCACCTGCGCATGACAATGGCTAAATACTGGATCGACCACCTGCCGGCCGGCGGCAAATAACAAACAAGCAGATATACAGTAATAGTTCGACATGAAACAATTAGCGGAATATTTCCTGATCTTTATCGGGATATTTGCTTTCTATTCTCCGGCCCAGGCACAGTTGATCGAAAAGGCTGAAAAGCTGATCCAGACAGCCATCAACGAGCCTCACCCCGATTCTCTTCCGACAGTCTCGGCTGACACGCTGACTGTCGAAGAGCGTCACCGCCAGGATTCGATCCGTATCCAGGAGATGACACTACAGCTACAGGAAATGAGGCTGAACGAGATTGTTCTGCGCACGGAATTAGATGACGCACACAACCGGAATCTGGCAACCGATTCACTGAAACGCGTAGAGCAACGTCGCAGTATAGACTCGCTCCGTGCCCTCACGCCCGGCGTACCGGTCTTGGTGGATGGCGACACGCTTTTCACCCTGTATGCCAAGCGGGGCGGACATTCAGCCCTCGACCGTGCAGCGAGCGTCAACGACATCATCCTGAAGATCGGGAAAGACCGCAAGCTGCACAAAGATTCGGTCTATACGTTCGACAGCGAGTATTACGTCGACATCATGTACGGCGATAAAGTGATCGCCAGCATTACCGACCAGGATGCGCTTTGGCAGAACACGACACGCCAGGAGTTGGCACAGCAATATGTGCCCGTCATTGCCGAAAAAATCAAGGAGCTGAAAGAGGAAAACAGCTTGTTGCAGGTTGCCAAACGGGCAGCACTATTCGTGTTGGTCCTGGCAATCCAATACCTGCTGTTCCGCGTGACCAACTACCTTTTCCGGAAGCTGCGCCGGCAGATCATACGGCTCAAGCAACAACGGTTGAAATCGATCGTCATCCGGGATTACGAGTTTCTGAATACACACCGGCAAGGGCGTATCCTGATATTCTTCAGCAATGTATGCCGGTATATCGTCCTGCTGATACAGTTGATGTTCAGTGTCCCGATGCTGTTCGCCATCTTCCCGCAGACAGAGAAACTGGCACTCCGGATATTCATCTATATCATGGAACCGGTCAAGATGGTTTTCAAATCAATCATAGAGTACATCCCGAACCTGTTCATCATCCTGGTAATCTGGTACTGTATCAAGTATATCATAAAGGGAATGCAATACATCGCCAACGAGATCGAGAACGAGAAGCTGAAGATCACCGGCTTCTACCCGGACTGGGCGCAGCCGACGTTTAATATCATCCGCTTTTTGCTCTACGCCTTTATGATCGCAATGGTCTATCCTTATCTGCCGGGATCCAAATCCGGTGTGTTCCAGGGGATATCGGTGTTTGTGGGTTTGATTATCTCACTCGGTTCCAGTACGGTGATCGGGAATATCATTGCCGGACTTGTCATCACCTATATGCGCCCCTTCAAGCTGGGCGACCGTATCAAGCTGAACGAGACAACCGGTAACGTAATCGAAAAGACTCCCTTCGTCACCCGCTTGCGTACGCCCAAGAATGAGGTGGTAACGATACCGAATGCCTTTATCATGTCGTCCCATACGGTTAACTACAGCGCTTCGGCACGTCAGTTCGGACTTATCATCCACACAACGGTAACAATCGGTTATGACGCACCCTGGCGACAGGTCCACCAGTTGCTGATAAATGCAGCCCGCTCCACCCCTGGCGTTCTGGCTCATCCGAAGCCGTTCGTATTGGAGACTGAACTACAGGATTATTATCCTTGCTATCAGATCAACGCCTACATCAAAGATGCCGACCGACTGGCACAGATCACCTCCGATCTGCACCAGAATATTCAAGACACCTTCAACGAAGCCGGTGTCGAAATCATGTCACCGCACTACTTTGCCGGCCGCGACGGAAGTGCCACGACAATCCCGGAAGACTATCTGAAAAATAAATAAAAGGAGCTTTTCCCCGAAATAGTTAAAAAGACCCTCTGCAAAAACAAAATGCAGGGGGTCTTTTGTTATATCCCCAAAAGTCACTAAATCATCAAATAAAAAGCAGAATAATGAAAAAGTATTTTATCGCAGTAGCAGCACTGGCATTTTTGGCTGCATGTAGCGGGAAAGCAGCAAAAGACGCTCCCGTATTAGTAGAAGAAGAAAGTCTTGCCGTAGCCGAAGCAGCTCCTGACGCTCCTTCTCTTCCGGAATTACCGGTTGTAAAGGCAAAGCCTGCAAAGCCGATCAATATGCGTGACTCCCTGAAAACGGATCCGAAAAAGGGTGCAGTCGTACAGAAAAAATATAAAGGCACGGTTCCGGCTGCCGATGGTCCCGGTATTGTTTATGATCTGACTCTGTATTATCAGCAGGATAGCGATGATGGTGTTTACGAACTGGATGCCACTTATCTGGAAGCGGAGAACAACAAGGATCAGACGTTTACTTCCACCGGCAAGCGCAAAGTGAAGAAAGGCACTCCGGCCGATGCAAGCGCAGTTGTATATGAACTGATCCCAAGCGACGGCAGCATGGTTTTCTATTTCCAGGCAGAAGGCGACAGTCTGACAATGTTGAACCAGGATTTGCAGAAGGCTGCTTCCGATCTCAATTATACGCTGACACTCGTACAATAGACAAAACATCTTCGCTACACATCTTTATATAAAAAAACAGAGGCTTCTCCCGTTCCTATGGGATAGCCTCTGTTTTTTATATGGATTCCGTCTCTGTTTATTTAATACCTAATTTAGCCTTGATAGCTTTAGGAAGTGCATCTTTGTGAACAACGATGTTCATGGTTTTGTAACGGACAAAAGCCTTGGATGCATACCAGGTTCCTTTATATTTGTTATCCGTACCCCAAGAGTTCTTCACCATATAATAGTCATTACCTTCCTGGTCTTTAGCGATACCATAGATCTGCATACCGTGGTCGTCTGTCGTTTCATAGTTATCATAAGCCAACTGACGTTCTGCCTGCGTACACCATTTCTGTGGTTGGGGCTTCGTATTCAGTTTCTTTTCTTCCGGTTTCATTTTCAACCAATGAGCCATGTCAGAACCACTCAGTTCCTGGATCTTTTCACCATCAGGCATAACAGCCACACCATCGCGAGTAAAGCCGGCTTCGCTCACATCAGCTCCCCAAGCAATCGTATAACCGGTATTAACGGCATTGTCAAATACTTCCATCAGTTCGTCGATTGGCAAATTGTAAGACATACCATGACGCCAGTTATCCTGGACTTCGATCGGGAACTCCGTATAGAACGGACGATGCGTATAAGACGTCAAAGACACATAGTCAGAAGGATTCAGCCCTGTAGATTCATAAAATGACTTCGGAGTATATTCCTTTCCTTTATAAGTGAACTTTTCGGGAGCTTTGCCCAAATATATTTCATGAACGGCAGCAACCGCCTTTTTCCACAACATAGCGTTATTGTCGTCCGACTGCAATTTACGCAATCTGCCTTTGGCAACAGCTGCCACCATTGCATCTGTAAGAGCGGAAAGTTCGGTATGATTGCTCAATGTATCGCCATACATCACGCCCGGGCGCATCTCTGCTTCCGGAACCAGTCCGAATGTTTTCATGCCATACATGACATCATAGAAAGAACCTCCCTGTGAGAAAGATACATCTCCATGAGTACGCACGGCTGCATCTGCACGATCCAGATAAGTATTGTAAACTATATACATTTCGGATAAATCATATTCACCCTTTCCCATACGAAGCAATTCCGATTCCAGGAATGCCATCGTTGAATAACACCAGCAGGTTCCGGCACGATTCTGATTTTTGATCGAGGTTATCGGGTTTTCCTTTACCGTCGTAAACACAAAGCCTTCTTCATTGTCTTTCTTCTCCGAATCCTGTGCATGAATGGTTGCAGACATCGTCATGGCGAACAGCATACCAACTGCAAAAATTGTCTTTTTCATGTAAATCTGTTTATATTTTGTTATAAGATTAATTCTGATGGGCAAAGATACTATTTTAATTGACAACGGACAATGAACAATTGACAATTAAATTCATATCTTTGTAACCCTTAATAATTAGTAATTAAAAAGACATGAAAATAACGATTATCGGCGCCGGAAACATTGGGGGCGCTATTGCACGGGGACTGGCAAAAGGAAACAGGTTCAAAGCATCCGACATCACTTGTACGGCACAGTCAGAAGCTACTTTGGAAAAAATGAAAAAGGCTGATCCCGACTTTGTCCTGTCGCTGGACAATGTGGAAGCGGTTAAAGAAGCCGACATTATCGTTATCGCCGTTAAGCCGTGGCGCGTAGAAGAGATCGTCGACCAGATCAAAGGCGTGCTCAATTACGACAAACAGATAATCGTTTCTGTCGCCGCCGGTATCACGTTCGACCTCTTGAACACCTATCTGACCAAAAACACAGGTTTCGACGATTGCCTGGCCACTCCGACGATTTTCCGTATCATGCCGAATACAGCCATCGAAGTACTCAGCAGCATGACATTCGTCGCTGCCCGTAATGCCTCCAAAGAACAGACAGACCTGATCATCGATATCTTTAATGAATTGGGAAATGCAATGCTGGTGGAAGAGCGCCTGATGTCAGCCGGAACAGCCCTGGCTTCCAGCGGTATCGCCTTTGCCCTGCGCTATATCCGTGCCGCAATCGAAGGCGGTGTCGAATTGGGTTTCTACCCGAAGCAGGCACAGGAAATCGTAGTCCATACCGTGAAAGGCGCAGTCGACCTGTTGTTAGAAAACAAAAGCAACCCGGAAATGGAAATCGACAAGGTCACGACACCGGGCGGTATCACGATCAAAGGTCTAAACGAAATGGAACTTTCCGGCTTCACCTCCTCTGTTATACGGGGATTGAAGGCGAGCAAATAAACAAGAAAAGGGGAGGGCCTTCACAGGCTTCCCCTTTCCAATATAAATGCATAAATAAAAAACAGATTCTATTCTGTGACCGGCTGCAGCGAAAGCTGGAATGGCGATTCCTCTGTCCCGCTATTTCCACCATTACTGAACTGGAATGTTTCAGCCGCCCTATAAATACCGCTTGTTTGCAAGCTGTAATATTGGAAATAGACCGAAGCCGACTCATCCTTCTTCCCACGAATCTCAAACAGATAGACCTTTTTCCCATTCACATCCTTCAGCGTACCGACTCCACGACATTCCGCCCCGACAAAAGCCGCCAGCATATCCTTGTCACGATAATCGAACGGCACGGATTCAGGCAAAGCCACAACAGCCGTCATTACTGCCGGATACTTGCCGGATTCTTCAAACGGAGGAACCGCTGGTTTCGTCACTTTCCCGTACGTTCCGTTTTGCTCAAACTCCAACAAGTTCTGGCAAACATACGTTTTCTTATTTTTCGCACTGTAATACTTCAACGTCACCTTCTGGGCTTCAGCCGAATTACCCCGTATATAAAGGAAAAACAGCTTGACCCCGTTGTTCTCTTTTACAGTCGCAATACCCCGGCATTCATCTCCGACAAAGGCAGATATCTCATCGTTCGCATCTGCATACGTCTCAAGAAACTCCGACAAACGGATAATTGCGGTCATACTGAATTGGTAGATTCCGCTCCCCGGAGTATTCCATGTCGGAGCCGGCTCATTCTCCACCAGGTCCAGCTTCCACTCGGGTTCCGGGACCGTCACAGGTCCCGGCTCATCCGATTTGCAGCTCCACACCATGGTGGAGACTGCAAAAAGAATCATATAGTTAATTACACTTTTCATATTGATTCGATTCATTCTTCTTATTATTTTCTTCTGACTTTATAAACATTTTTCTGTCCGTTCACAACCACTACAGCCATATAGACCGTACGTGCCAATTCTTCATTACAAACCCAACGATGATGCAAATAGCCACCTGCCACACAGGTTTCCGCATGGCGGTACATCATCTGCCCGGCTAAGGTATAGAGATAGATTTCCACCTTATCGCCCGGTGCCGTATTCATAACGAAATTCAGTTCACGTTCAAACGGATTCGGATAAACCGATATCTGCAGATCGTTCATGAAATCGAGTATCACAGGTTGTTCGATGCTACCCTGTACATTATGGGCACGATAGTCGAACACCGGAGATGTCTGGGCTATGATTTCGCCATTCCGTTCAAGGGCGAAAGATACCGTTTCGTTTCCGGTACCACCAACCGTTATGAAATATAGAGGCGTTCCGTTTTCAGGATTCTCGGTCAGCGTAGCGGCTCCGCGCAACTCGCCTTTGGAATATGCCAACAGCTTGTCTCCGGTATGGACAGGCAAGTTTTCAGCAATGGTAGCCACCACCGACATATTGGCTTCATAACGGTTATCCGGGTAAACCGGTTCTTCCGTCATCGAAGCAGAACGAGTCTGGATATCACTCCGCAACCTGCCACCGGCGGACATATCCGGATAGACCAGCTTGCCGGCAACCGCACTGGACAACATATACCCTTTGCCCGGCTCCAGATAATTCAAGCTACCTAACCAACCGGTAACCGAACCATACATAGAGAATGCATTCTGCGATTTGATAATATCTCCATCTTTGGCTTCATAACCATTCAAAGCTTCCACAATCGGCAAGTTGACAGTAGGCAAATAGCTGATATAGTTCCACCCTTTGGCGATGTCAAGCGTCAGGCTGTCTTTATCGTGGATAGCGACACCCGACACACTCAACTTCTGATTCACAGGCGACTGTAACAGGAACATATGCTGGTTATCCAACTTGACAGGATCGCCCACCCAATCCTTAACCACAGGATCGTAAGCGGAGAATGTTGCAGTCGTCTCATCCTTGACCAGTTCGTCTCCTTCGAAGTTAAGCTTTTTGAACAGGCCTTCCGGATCGGAGAGCAGTTCGCTTGCCACATTGAAGGATATCCAGTTCCAGCCCTCTTTCAGACCGATATTCTGGATTACGCGTTCTTCCGCATCAAAGACAATCGGACTCATGGCGGAGCCTTTCACGTCATCGCTCTTGAAAGAGATCGTTTCCGACGAATACGCATCGTACACCAATCCGGTGCTGGCATCCCATACGCGGAATTCCAATTTATCACCGGTCATCGAATTGCCGTAAACCGTCATGAAGACATACCACATATCATTCGTCTTCAAATACTGGTTGTTGGCAACCCCCACACAACGTCCGTCACTGTCGAACGCAGCGATCATATCTTCGGCATCCGTCGAGAAAAGCCTGTTCACCCGCAGCTTACCGTAGATATTCATGTTGTACTTGAAGTCGGCCGGATCAACCATCCAGTCCGGTTGTTCGTCAAACACTTTCAGCGTGACAGGCAATGCTTCGGACACATTATTATCACCCTTCACATAGACCACTTCGTCATAACGTCCGACATTCGTACCTTCGTCTACCGTGAAGTTGATCGTCTGTGTTCCTAACGGATCGATCGTGCCATACATCGGTTCGGCAGACAGCCATGCCGGCAATCCCTCGATCGTGAAGTTCTTCTCCGTACCGCCCTGGTTTTCCACATCGACAGTGAAACTCATCTGGGCATACAGCTTCTTCTCTTTCGTCACGGATGCTTTGCTCCACTTCAACTGGTTACGGTTGATGTAGGCACTCCAGGTCACCGGACTTTGCATCAGGTTTCCGTTCAGGTCGCTCACCTCTTTCACCGTAAAGTTGACAATTGTCTTTTCGAGCGCTTCGGGCGTATCCATCAGGTTGATGACCAAAGCATCTTTATTCACGACAAAGGTGAACGGAATATCTACTTCCGGCCCTTTGGCGCGTACAGGTGCTTTTTCGGTGGAGACAAACTTGCTTCCGTCTGCGACAAGCGTAGAATCGGTCACCACATCTTCGCCACTGAATACCATCTCTTTGACGTTTGCACTGTTCGTGATATACTTGCTGAAAGGCAGATAAGCCATCAAGCCCATTTCCGTGCCCTTCGGACACACATTATAATTATTTCCGATGTAAGTGGAAGGCAACGCCATATTCCAGAGTTGCAGTTCGTCGACCTGCCCCTTCAGATACATATCCGTATGATCCACCATCTGGGCAGCCTCTGTCCAGCGGCGTGCACCCAGGTTCAGTTCCGTAGCCGAGAAACCGCCCAGCTTGCCGGCATCGAAATAGGTATTCAACACTCCGTCCATAAAGATCTGGGCATTACCAGCATTCCGGTTCACGGAGACGGCAAAGTGATGCCAGTTGCCGTCGGCCCAATGGCCTGCCACTTCCTCCTCATGGTCATTATTGCGGAAGACAAGCTTGCCACCTGCAAATCCGACAAACACTTTATTATAGCTGGTGTTATTCTCCTCACCTAATCCTTTGCCATTCGATACCAAAGCGGCATCTTTCTGTCCGGTAAACGCCTTGAACCAGAATTCGAGCGTATAGTCCTGCTCATCCGTCAGCGGAATGCGGGAAGAGTTGACCGTCAGGATCGTATCGCCTTTGAAAGCGACAGAGAGTCCGTCGAGCGTACTCCATTCGGCGCCATAAATCCAGGCAGTAGCTCCCTGGGCCTTATCGGTCACCTTGTCACCCTTGCCTTCTGTCATCGGATAATAAGCCAGCATACCTAATTCCTTTCCGGTGTAGATCGTCAGCTTGTTGGCAACAAGACTGCTCGGGCTCACCACCTTGTTCCAGACGCGCGCCTCGTGCATCTTGCCGGCAAAGAAGTTGCCTCCCTTCATATCCCGTCCGAAGAGCATCGGTCCGGAGCCGGTATAAGAATCCGTCTGCACGCCGGCGATCACCTCGATACCGCCGAAGTAAGCCGAAAGCTGCCGGTTGGAAGCCTTATAGCTCATGGCCACATGCGCCCAGTCCGTTGTCTTGAAATCCTGCGGTCTGGAGGTATATTCTTTGTCGCCGATCCGTACCTTCACCGACTTGTCGGCACCGATCGAAAGAACCAGCGAATTGGTCGAAGTGCCGTGGCTAAACAATGTCATCTCCTGTCCGAGCGCAGCCGGCAACACCCACATTTCGACCGTCAGGTCTTTGTTCGTCAGGTTACGTTCCGCCTGGGTAGCCAGATAAGCGGAATCGCCGTTGAACGTCAGCGAAGTGCTGTGGTCCCCCTGCGAACCGTTGCGGATCGCCGTCACCTGGAAATTCTTCACATCCGTCATATACCCTTCGGCAATCTCCTCGTTGAAATTCAAGCGAATCTCGTCTTCGATGCCCAGCACGCCGTCGGCAGGCTGGATATTACCGAACACAACCGGCCGTTTGGTGTCTTTCACACCGGAGATGATCGGAGATGACTTCGTAACGAACTCATTGCCCACCTTACTAAAGGTGACGGCACGGATATCGTACTTCTGGTCTTCGGCGCCGTAGAAGTTGGCAGTGACAGTCGCCCCGTCAATCATCTCCTTCGTACCCGTAGCCACCTCATAAAGCAGAGTCGTTATAGAAGCTGCAAATCTTCACCCACTTCGTATCCGCTTCAGAAGAAGCCTTGGACTGGATTTCGATATGGTCGAAACCCTGGAAGTTCACATCGAAACCATCGATCGTCAGCGGCATATAGTACTTGCCAAGCGAATCGACCGGCGACAATGTATTCAACGTCCACTTGTCCGACGGACTTTTTATATTGATATCCGACGACGAGGGGATAAAATGAGCCGAAATATAAACCGTATCGGCAATGATATCCTGAAAATCGGTCGGATCCGCCTGGCATTGCGACTTCAAGACGACAGCCAGGTCTTCATAGTCATACTCCGTTCCCCGGCGTATCTCAAGCGTCTTCTGCAAGACTTCACCATAGTCGACCAGAATACCACGTCCTTCACCCAGAGGCACACCGTCCATCGAGAACTTGGCGCCATGTTGGTTAGCAGCATCCACCACCGAGAGTGTGAAATAACAACCTTCGGCCGCTTCCGACTCATTATACAGGTTCAGTTTGAACACGGCAGCCTGGTCGGAAGGCACATTCGAAACAACAGACTTTTCAGCCGAAATCTTCGGGTTCTCGATCTTAAGCGTCGCTTTATCCAGAACCGATCCCGGTATATAGTACTCGGTCAGACGTTCTCCTTCATACGGACAACTGGTCGCTCCCCCTTTTGTACGGAACACGAAATTACCATACTGCGTTGTCTTAATATATGACCCCAGGTCCGAACTCCAACCATCATTAAAATGATCGCCCTCCATCATCGGCGCATTCACACGATAGACATCGACGCTCAAATAATCGTCATCGCCATTCTCTGCCAGCACAAATCCGGAAGAACGGCTGTCTTCGGACGAAGAGGTGCTCTCTTCATCCTTTGTGCCATAGCCTAATTCCTCGATCGAGACAATCACCCCGACTCCGGCAGCCCGCAATCCCAAATCGCCAAGCATACCGCCCCCCGCAATCAGATTATAGGTATGAGTCGATTCTACAGCATGCGACATTTCTTCCGCATATTCAATCAAGGCACCCGCCTGGAACGAATAATTATTGACCAAGTCTGTCGCCTCGAGCTTTTCTCTCTCATTTTGTTCAAGCACCCGTTCCCATTCCCGGATACTCTGGTTCAGTACATACACAGAGTCGGTAGATCCTTCGAATTTACTATCCGGCAGGTAGACCGTGTAACTGTCGCCATCCGAAATATATGCGCTATCCTCCGGTGTAATACTGGGGTCTTTCCGGCTGGTTTTGTTATCCTCGCCATATCCCTCCTCATCGGATTTACGGTGTGTGACGTAGACCGGCTTATTAGTCGTTTTGGCTATCGATTTCGCCTCTGACTCTGTCGTTCCGTAAGGAGCAAACAGGGAATTACGCAAAGCACGGATATTATCCATCAATGTTGTCTTTATAAATATCTGCGGATAAGCAAAGAAGGTATCATGTTTCACGCCAATGCTCAAAGCAGTACGTTTCACTACGACATAATTTTCGGTTTCAAGCAATTTCTGACTTTCCTCTCCATAAATACCGGAAGTTCCTTTTGCATCCACCAGTCTTTGATATTCCTCTTTTGTCAGGATCGTAATATCATCAGCCGGCCCATACAAGATATTGCTGGTCGTTCCTAAGAACAGGTCGCCATCGGCACCCACATACAGCGGGTCGTCGCTCGTCTGGTAACGGGAAGTCGTCGTGATCGAGAATGCCTCTGCATTCGCATCGCTACTTGAAACCTCCTGTTCAGCTTTTATACCAACGGTATTAATAGCCTCATTCTTCACCATGATTCCAAATCCGGTTTCAACCTCCGTACCGAAATACGAATTGACCGTTTCGCTCCCCTTATGCGCCTTTCCGGTGGCATAAGAAGAATAATAGGTATATGTCTGTCCCTTTTCGCAATATGCATAGCTGTTACTTCCGGGAGGGTCGCGCAGGATGTTGAACAGGCGGACCGGTCCTGCCGTCACGTAGCTGTTACCCCGGACACGCATACCCAGCACGATCGCTGTCAACAGGGGTGCCTTGGTATTCCCTACCACAAATTCCAACGTCTTCTTGCCTAAGAAGTTTCCCCCAATATCCGGGCTATTGACAGTAATCGCCACTTCGGCCGTTCCGGTCTCATCGAGTGTCACAGACTCTGGAGCACTGTTCTCCTGCATATTATTTGTAATTTTCAAATCGCCGCCTTCAGTCGGGACCTGGTCGACCCTCACGTCATCGCCTGTCCGCACGTCATTATAGAAATAGTCTTCGTGGCTGAACACCTTAAAGTAGTAAGTCGCCGTATGGAAAACCGGGCAATCGAACAGATATTTACCTTCATCATAAAGCGTGATCTCGACATTCTCGCCCGTCTGCGTCATCATGGTGAAGGTTTTGTCACCGAAATAATCCAGCGCCTCGCCTCCCTTGCGTTTCAGCTGTTTATAGGTCAGTGCAGGATCAACCCGGTAGGTATAGCTATACTGGTCATGATAGCTGAGGTAATAAATCGTATCGTGCTCCACGTTCGAAGCGTCCGTATAGGTAGTCTTATATTCGTCGGTCTGAAGGTCCAGCTTGTTTGTCAAATCGAGCTCAGCGCCCTTCAGTAAGTCACCATGTCCCTTTACAGATACCTCTTCGACCTGATACTTTTCGGGATATAGCCAGGCGTAATATTCGCCGGTCTTCACGTTCGGATAAATCAGGATTTGGTCCTTTTCGTAGGAGACCTTATTCGTACATCCGGCCAAAGAGACCTGATGACGCATAGTGCTGTCAGCCTCTACCACCGACAGATTCGCAGTTGAATTGCCTTGCAGCGTCAACTTCAGTCGTATATCATCCCCTAAGTTGTTCTTCGAAAGGGAAAAGCCGAGCGACTTGCC
Source organism: Parabacteroides sp. AF48-14 (assembly GCF_003477465.1). Lineage (NCBI taxonomy): Bacteria > Pseudomonadati > Bacteroidota > Bacteroidia > Bacteroidales > Tannerellaceae > Parabacteroides > Parabacteroides sp. AF48-14. The sequence goes on along the minus strand of NZ_QUDI01000001.1, from coordinate 140,989 downwards.
GCTTTCGACAGGGCCACCGGTCACACGCCCGATCACCTTCACCTTTGTCTGGTCCCAGAAACGGATATTCGTCAACGGGTCGTCGAAGTTCCAGTTGTTGCCGTTGCTGTCGAGCAAGCGTCCGCCGTCCTTAAAGACATGGTTAGCCTTCTCAACGACCAGCACCTTGGTTCCGGCATCGACCGAGATATCGAAAGAACCGTTGTTATCTGTCTCGACCCGTCTGCCGTCCGAACCGATTATGTAGTTTTCACCCTGGCGGAAATAAGCCCCCTGCACAGGGATCGTCGTGTTCTCATAATAAACATACCCGGTGACATGGACGGACGACCGGTCTTTGAAGTCCTGCGTCGCAGTGGTCTGGTTCGGACCGATCACGACAGTCATCGAACCGGGATCGAACGAATGGTTCGGGAAACTCGGCGTCAGCGTATAGGTCGTACCGGTCCCCTTGTAAGGCACGCCGGTAATACGGTAAAGCCCCTCCTTATCGGTCAGCCCGTAGAGTCCCAGCTGCGGTTCGGTCGGGATTTCTTCCGTTCTGGTACACAAAGTCGCATCATGTATCTTGCCATGACGGGCATTATATTTCTCATTATAGTTCGACAGATCATAAAACTCCGTCGTCACCGGATCATCCAGCCGCCAATAGGCGATCAGCGATACATCGGTACCCGGCAGCAGGCGGTTATAATCGCGTTTAATCTCCGCAGCCGTCAGCGCCCGGTTCCAGAGGCGTATCTCGTCGATGTAGCCTTTATATCCTTTTCCGACTACGACTTTAGAGTCGGCAGAAGTGAATGCACCAGAACCCCCCGTAGCGGTTTTCTCCCCATTAACGTCGGTCACATAAAGAGACAGCGTTCCATCCGCCTGCCGCGTTGCGGTCAGGTGGCTGAAACCATTGGTGGGGAGTACGGTGTCTAAAACGAGGTAACTCGTTCCGCCGTCAGACGAGAAGCAGGGTTTGCCATCCGCAGTCAGTCCCAACCGGTAATTGCCTGCCGAAAACAGGGTGGCTTCTTTCACTTCCGTCGGCCTCACATACATTTGCACGGTAAAGCCGGACGACAGGGTCACATTGTCGTCCGTCTCGATATAACTGTTGTCAGAGCCATTAAAGAAAAGGCTGCGGCTCGGCTGGAGATCAACGCTGGCATCGCGCTTCAACTTGACGACGACATCCGGCTTGGCATACCCCGTCCCATCGTAGGTAATACGGCCGCTGATGACACCTGTCGGGCTGCGGAAGCCGACGCTCGTTTCGGACGGTTTATCCGTTGTGATGCCTTCACATTTGCCACGAGCGATAACCCGGTATTCGTAAATTTCTCCGGCACTGCCTTTCGTATCCTCAAACATGGTATAATCACCGGTCAGACTACCAGCCATTAAGTAGCCCTCGGTTGAGCCGTATATCCGTCGCTCAATGATAAACTCATCGATCGGTTTGCCATTGGTCGTCCATTCCACACGTGTAAAATCAGGATAGTAACCTTTAGAAACGGTGATTCCTGTTATTTCCCCCAAATTGGACGGGATAATCGGATCGTTCTCTGAATTTCCTGAAGTAATGTTGTAAACCTTAGTCTTCACATCCGGTTCCTTGTAAGCATTATTGCCTGGCTTCACATAAATCTCATATTGATAGCGATGACAAAATACTGGAAGATAATCAGTATAAGAACCTTTCTCTGCTTCTGTATCCGGAACAATGATCGAAGTAGGAGTACCTCCCGCACTCAGATCTTTCCTGACAATACAGATTTGAGCACCGGCCGTGGTCGCCACATTCGCGCCAAGCTCGTCGAGTTTCCATTCAAGCTTAACGGTTCCTGTCGGATCTGTCATTTCAGCGGTAGCCGAAGCGACAGACTGGTGTGTCATTTTTTTGGGTGTCGATGCAACAGTTGCGAACTCCCACCCCCATTGCGCCGCGGCATCACGGCGGATACGGTAATAGACCTCGCCGTTCAGGTTGTCTTCGCCGGTGTTGTCAGTAAGAGCATAAGGGGAAGTTCCAAACGGCACTTTCCCGACCGTTTTCACATTATTGACAAACCCACCGTCGGTAGAACGCTGCACTTCGAAGTCGCCGGTGCCGAAGTCAGCGACGCTGTTGCCATTATTAGTACTCCAGGAGATTTCCGTGTCTCCACCTGGGAGATCCTTTAAGTTTATACCTTGTGCCTGCCGGAAAGGTGGCAATATGCAAGTTGCCTCTTTCGAATAATATACCGGTTCATTTCCCGCTCTTTTACCATGATTATGGATCAGATATTTAAATGTGAATTTCGTATTCTGTTCCTTATCCAAAACAGAAAAATCCTTATTGCCTGTTATATTGTTTACATTTTCTTCCTTACCATCATTCCACACTATTTTAGACCCTTCTTTGGGATTTGACACTCCCGAATAAGTCACTGTATAATTTCCGGCAGTATTTGATAAATTATAGCTCAGGTTGGGTGCCGGATACTTACCTCCTATAACCACAGGAAATGTTTTTCTCGCATTATATGCTGAATGTCCATCACCATCATACTCAATACCTAAGTCCAATATAAAAACCAAATTCTTTTCAACCAACTCTTTGGGAACATACCATCTTACATACAGATAACAAACGAGAGCATTGTCGCTTCCCCTCGTTTCTGGTAGCCAATAAATATAATCATTTTGACCATCACCTTCTATTCCTGTTGATTCACCTTGTGCTTTCCAATTTATCCCATCTCCTGAAAATTGGGCATCACCATTTGGTCTGCCCTTACTATCATTACGTGCGTCTATACGAATAAAATAATATTGCTGCCCCCCCACATTCTTCGTTGGAATCTCCCATTTGATATCATTACCTTTATCATCCTTACCCATAGTCCATGTCTTCTTCGAACCATCTTGCCATTCATCCCCCCAGGGATTTTTTGTGTAAAAATGGAAACACCTCGCAATAGTGCTAGTATCCCCATCAACCATTACTTTAAGCTCTGAATTATTAAGTCCCTCCCTTGTGTCATCAGTTCCTGACTTAAATGCAGGCAACGTTAATTCAATAAAACCATCAGTTGCCACTCTATCCACCAAAGTAGCCTTGTCAATCGTAATATAACCTTTCGCCATCGCCGGCGACATCCCCGAAGCCGCGAACAGCAATAATAATACAATCCAAAAAATAGAACTTCGGAAGTCCTGTCTTCTTTTTCTGTTAGTAAGTAAACGTTTTATCATACACTCTCTTTATTAATTTATATACTTATTTATTTTAACTATCCTTCCCGGTTTATCTTAAAAAAATATAAGTCGCAAAGAAGAACAAATAATGGTGAAGAGTATAGGACAAAACAGCATTCAAATGTGACAAAAGCCGCTATAGAGCTACCGACAGCGGACAAATGACAGGAATACAACCTACGGTGATAGGAATACCTATCATTCCGCTAAACAACCTTTTAATGGGTTTTTATCATGCAAGGTAAACATCGTCTTTACAAATTTATACTATCTTTGCCATAGAAACAATTGCATATAAAAAGCACAATGAGAGTATCACTTCTCGCGCAAACAATCTTACTTGCGCTTATCACTTTTGCACAGCCCACCCGACCGGCAACACATCCGGCAGACAGCCTGGTCGACATTAAAGAGGTGCAACGCCTGATGGCTTCCGATCCGGACCAGGCCCTGAGCCTGCTCGAGAAGGTTAAGGAGCAGAAGCAAACCCCGCAATTCAAAATCGACTGGGTAACATACCAGATCTATGCAACCAAAAGGCAATACCGGTTGGGTATTGCCTTCGCTAAGCGTGCGCTTAGCAACGATTCGCTGAACGCGGACACCCGGAAAAGCAGGGGTTATTACCTCAATATGTGCAAAAACTTGATTTTCGCCAACGATGCAATCGATGATTACGAGGGGGAACTCTATTATGCGAACGAGATGCTAACCAAAATGACCGAATTTGGCTATCCCGAATATGAGAAGCATCTCCCCTATTCCGCCCTCGCCAATGTGCAAAGGGAAATCGGAGACAAGGAAAAAGCTTACAAGCTGAAACAAAAAGCAATCGCACTGATCCGGCAGGCCTGCCGGAATGCAGAAGAGCACAACACGGGCAACGCATACCCGCTTCTCTACCTCTCGCAATACTATACCGAAACGGAAAACTGGCTGATGGAGGATTGCGACTACGAAGCCGCACTCCAAACCGCACTCGAACATCAAACCGCCATCGCCGAACTGGAAAAGAGGAAGGGCGGCAACCTGCCCCAGGGGATACCCGAGCCTTATGTGGAAAGCATCGTATGCACGGAAGCCGGATTTATTGCCTCCTGCTATCAGCAATTGGGACGACCGGAGGAAGAGAAGAAATGGTTCGACAAGTTCAGGAGCAGCCTTATTCGGAAAACGAGAAAGGGCTCTACCGATCGATCAGTTATTATACAATAAAGAAGAATTATCCGGAAGTGATCCGGCTTGCCCTGAAAGTCAAAGATATCATCAAACCACAGGAAGACATCGAGACAGAAATCCAAGTCTACAAGACGCTGGCAGACGCCTACGAAAAGACACACGACCTGCCGAACGCGATCCATTATCAGAAAGAGTCGCTCGCGCTCACCGACAGCCTGAACAAAATAAGACACAAAAATGATGCCCTCGAAATGGCAACCCTCTACGAAACCCGCGAGCAGGAACTCCGGATAGAGAGGCAGGAAGACACCCTGCAACACCAACGAACATTGTTGGCAGGCAGCGGAGCACTCATATTCCTGTTGGGCCTGGTCCTCTACCTGAGCGTACACAACTGGCGGACGGTACGCCGCAAGAATATCGCGATGGTCAGGCAAATACAGGAACAATTAGCATACAGCAAGAACATCGAACTACAACTGAACCGGTTGCAACAGGAAGAAGATACTACTGAATCCACGGAAGCGGCTTCAGAAACACTGCCGGGGACACCGGCTATCGGCTCCTTCAACAAAGAAAAACAATTGTTCACCAAATTCCGGAAACTGATTGCGGAAGAGAAACTATACACAAACCCAGGGCTTACCCGAAACGATGTCTGCACATTACTCGCGACAAACAGAAACACGCTGAACAGTGTGCTTCAACAATATACGGGCACTACATTCATCGATTATGTGAACAACCACCGGCTAATGTATGTCTTGGAGCAGTTGGTCGGCTCGAATGATACGATCGAAGTCATAGCCGAAAATGCAGGCTTCGGTTCCGCCCGTACCTTATACCGACTGTTCCGCCAGAAGTACGGAATGTCGCCGACCGACTATAAAAATGTCTTGCTGGAGGAAGAGAAAGAAAAAGAAAAAGAGAAAGAAGAAAAGGAATCCTAACCTTGTCCCCGCGCTTGACGCGGGGCCGCAAAAGAACAGGCCTTAATCAACGTTTACTGTCAGTTCTGATGCGATCCCGCGTCAAGCGCGGGAACAAGGGTTTACCTCATAATAACATCCTATTTCTTTGCCGCTTTCCGGCGATCCAGTTCCAGCTTCAGCATACGGAGCTCGCGGCTGGTCTGCCCGGCTACGGAGGTATTTTCCTCGGCACGGCGGATCAGGTAGGGCAATACGTCCCGCACTTTTGCATACGGCACATACTTGGTAACACGATATCCTTCATGGGCCAGGTTGAATGAGATGTTATCGCTCATCCCCAATAACTGTGCAAAGAAGATGCGCGGATCATCCCGTTTCAAGCCCTTCTCGTCAATCAGCTTGGCCAGCATATAGTTGCTCTCTTCATTATGGGTCCCCATAAACATCTCGAAATGTTCGAGGTGATCCATTGTGAAGCGGACAGCTTCATTATAATTGTCATCCGTCGCCTTTTTGTCCTTGCAAATCGGGTCGGGATAGCCCAAAGCGGCTGCCGGGCACGTTCGGCTTCCATATAAGCACCCCGCACAAACTTAACGCCGGCAATATAACCTTTCTCCTTCGCATCGTCCAGGATACGGCGCAGATACGGCATACGGTCATGGCGGTACATCTGTAAGGTCGCAAATACGATCGCACGTTTCTTATTGAACTTGCGCATGGCTTCGTCGGTCAGTTCGTCCAACGCATCCTGGAAACAATAGTCTTCCGCATCGACAATCAGGCGGACATCATTCTCGTAAGCGCGCTGGCAGAAAGCCATAAAGCGTTCCTTGAATTCACGGAATGCCTTTACCTCTTCAATCGTCAGCTCTTCCCGCTTCTCGGATGCTTTGGCAAGCAGTTCGTCCGTTACGATCGTGGAAGGTTTGAACACGGCATACGCCAGGTTATCATTGCCTTTTGCAAAATCGATCGAACGGATCGTTTCTTCAAAAGTAGCCTGTATGCCTTCGGGCGTCTGTTCGCCTTCGGCAGAGAAGTCGAGCGTCGAACGGACGTTGAATTTCCGCAGGTGGTCGATTGCTTTCGTGCAATCCTGCAAGGTCTCGCCACCCACAAATTGTTTGTACAAGGTCGGCTTAACGGCCCATGCCAAAGGAAAATGGATGTTCAAGGCAATATTACTCGCTACGCTGGCGCATTTAACTAACCAGGGGTACTTGATTGTATTGAACAGCAAATAAGCATTTTTCAGCTCAGACTGCGATTTGGCAGAGAAAGCGATTTCAGTGTTATCAAAGTCTAACATGGTATTATATTTAGTCTGTTATTTTTCTCCCAGGAACGGATAACCGTAGCTTGTCGGCGGAACCAGCGCCTCTTTGATGCAGCGGGCATTTGTCCAACGGATCAGGTTCAACGGGCCACCGGCCTTATCGTTCGTACCGGATGCGCGCGAACCGCCGAACGGTTGCTGGGCAATAACGGCACCTGTCGGTTTGTCGTTGATATAGAAGTTTCCTGCTGCATAACGCAATTTGTTAAATGCCATGTCGATCGCATAGCGGTCGCGTGCAAAGATAGAACCTGTCAGGCCGTACGGGGAAGTGCGGTCGCAGAGTTCGAGCGTTTCTTCATATTTGGCATCGTCGTACACATAAATCGTGATGACCGGACCGAAGATTTCTTCCACCATGCTCTTGAACATCGGGTCTGTAGTCTGGATAACAGTCGGCTCGACAAAGTAACCGACGGACTTGTCGCCGTTGCCGCCGAATACGATCTCTGCATCCGGAGATTGTTTTGCATAGTTGATATAGCTCATGATGTTGTCGAACGAAGCCTCGTCGATTACAGCATTGATAAAGTTCGTGAAGTCCTGGACATCCCCCATCTTGATTTCTTTCAGCATATCGCCCACATAATCTTTCACCTCTTTCCAGAGTGAAGCCGGGATATAGGCACGTGAACCGGCCGAACATTTCTGTCCCTGATATTCGAATGCGCCGCGCACGATGGCTGTTGCCACATCCAAAGCCGGAGCAGAAGGATGAACAAAGATAAAGTTCTTACCGCCCGTCTCACCGACGATCTTCGGATAAGATTTGTAGTTACCTAAGTTTTCACCGATCTGGCGCCACAATGTATTAAAGGTAGAAGTAGAACCTGTGAAGTGGAAACCACCCAAGTCGCGGCTGGCTGTCACCACCTTGCCAATCACACTTCCCTGTCCCGGTATAAAGTTGACAACGCCGTCGGGCAAACCTGCTTCCTGGAATACTTTCATCAGGAGGTAGTTGGAATGGATAGCGGTCGTAGACGGTTTCCAGACAGCCACATTACCCATCATAGCCGGAGCCATGTTCAGGTTGGAAGCAATAGATGTGAAGTTGAACGGCGTGAGCGAAAACACAAAACCTTCCAAAGCACGGTATTCCATCCGGTTCAGGATGCCGGTTTCCGAATAAGGCTGGTCGGCATAGACCTGGCTGGCATAGAAGGTGCTGAAACGCAGGAAGTCGATCAACTCGCAAGGAGCGTCGATTTCTGCCTGGAACGGATTCTTACTCTGTCCCAACATCACGGATGCATTCAACAAATAACGATACTTGGTCGACAGCAATTCAGCCACACGCAACATAACGGAAGCTCTTTCCACCCAAGGAAGTTCAGACCAATCCTTGTGCGCTTTCATTGCAGCATCGATAGCCATTTGCACCTCTTTTTCGCCGGCCTTGTGATAGGTAGCCAATACATGATGATGGTCATGCGGCATCACGACTTTACCGGTATTGCCGGTACGGATTTCTTTACCTCCGATCACCAAAGGGATATCCCATTCTTCTGAAGACAGCTGTGTTAGCGTTTTTTTCAAGGAAGATTTTTCACTGGAACCGGGGGCGTAAGCTTTTACCGGCTCATTAATAGGTTTAGGAAAGCTAAAAATTGCATTGTCCATAGTATTCTTGTTATTTAAGTGTTCAATAGCTGATTATTTCAGCGGCGTAAACATAATGAATAATTTTTTAATAGAAGAGAGCGAAGCGTTAAATTTAATTTAAAACAAAGTGTCACAAGATAGCCGCTCCCTATCAACTATTCACCCCATGCAGATGTTATCTTAGTATATTAATCATCTAAAATATAAGAATTATGGCAATAAAGAGTGTTTGGATAGAAGAAGACTGCATCGCTTGCGGCACTTGCGAAGGCATCTGCCCCGAAGTGTTCCAGGTAACCGACCGTTCGCACGTAAACGAAGGAGTGAACTTCAACGACTACGAAGAAGGCATCAAAGAGGCGGCCGAAAGCTGTCCGGTTAGCGTGATCAAATACGACTAAACGGATATTTAAAGGACGCAGATTACGCAGACGAGCGCAGACGAACGCAGATATTATTTATTCATAATAAAATAAGTCTGCGTTCGTCTGCGTATTCTGCGTTATCTGCGTCCAGTAAATATCCAAATCACATTATATTCCTCTTTTCTTATACATTTTGCTTTTTATTCCTATCTTTGGAGCATCATAAACATAATAATCAACGATATGAACGAACAGATAAAACAAATTGCAGAACGTCTGGCCGGCCTCAGGGATGCTTTAGAGATTACTCCCGAGGAAATAGCCAAAGTCTGTAACCTGACTCCGGAGCAATATATGGAGTTAGAAAGCGGCACAGTCGATATTTCCGTTAGCGTGCTGCACCAGATTTCACAGGCCTACGGTGTGGAACTGACAACCCTGATGTTTGGCGACGAACCAAAGATGAGCAGTTATTTTATCACCCGCAGAGGGAAAGGCGTTGCCGTAGAGCGCACCAAAGCATACAAATACCAGTCGCTTGCCGCCGGTTTCGTCGGTCGCAAGGCAGACCCGTTCATGGTGACCGTCCATCCGACAGCGGAAGACGCACCGATCTACCTCAATTCGCATCCCGGACAAGAATACAACATGGTACTCAAAGGCCGCTTGCTTTTACAAATCAACAACAAGGAACTGATACTCGAAGAGGGCGACAGTATCTATTTCAACTCCGAACTGCCACACGGGATGAAGGCGCTCGACGGAGAAAAGGTCAGTTTCCTGGCCATCATCTTATAAATTGTCAATTAATTTAGTCATGTTAGAAAGATTCATAGACAAGACGACCTTTGAGTCGCAGGAAGATTTTATAAAGAATTTCAAGATAAAAGTCCCGGAGAACTTCAACTTCGGATATGACGTAGTAGATGCATGGGCGGAAGAAGACCCCGACAAAAAAGCATTATGCTGGACAAACGACCAGGGTGAGCACATCGACTTCACCTTTGCCGAACTGAAAAAATATACGGACCAGACAGCCTCCTATTTCCAGTCACTGGGGATCGGGCACGGCGACATGGTGATGCTGATCCTGAAGCGCCGCTACGAATTCTGGTTCTCGATCATTGCCTTGCACAAATTAGGAGCCGTAGTCATTCCGGCAACCCACCTGCTGACAAAGAAAGACATCGTATATCGCGCCAATGCCGCCGATATCAAGATGATCGTCTGCGCCGGCGAAGAGGTGATCACGAAACATATCATAGACGCGATGCCCGACTCCCCTTCGGTGAAAACACTTGTTTCGATCGGCCCCGATATCCCGGAAGGGTTCGAAGATTTCCACAAAGGGATTCAGAACGCCGCTCCTTTTGTACGTCCGGAACACCCGAACAGCAACGACGACATCTCGCTGATGTACTTCACCTCCGGCACGACCGGAAACCCGAAGATGGTGGCGCACGACTTTACCTATCCGCTCGGACACATCGTGACCGGCAGCTTCTGGCACAACCTGAACGAGGACAGCCTGCACCTGACCATTGCCGACACGGGCTGGGGCAAAGCCGTATGGGGAAAGCTCTACGGACAATGGATTGCCGGAGCAACCGTGTTCGTTTACGACCACGAGAAGTTCACGCCAGCCAATATGTTGCAGATCATACAAGATTACCGCATCACTTCGCTCTGCGCACCTCCCACAATCTTCCGTTTCCTGATACGCGAAGACCTGACGAAATACGACCTGTCGTCACTCAAATACTGTACGATCGCAGGCGAAGCATTGAACCCTGCCGTGTTCGACACATTCTATAAACTGACAGGCATCAAGCTGATGGAAGGTTTCGGACAGACCGAAACGACACTGACCGTCGCCACATTCCCCTGGATGGAGCCGAAACCCGGTTCGATGGGCGTTCCCAATCCGCAGTACGATGTCGACCTGCTGCGTCCGGACGGAACCCGTGCGGAAGACGGCGAGCAGGGACAGATCGTGATCCATACGACAGGCGGCAAGCCGATCGGCCTTTTCAAGGAATATTACCGCGATGCCGAACTCACGCACGAAGCCTGGCACGACGGACTGTACTACACGGGCGACGTGGCTTGGCGCGATGAAGACGGCTACCTCTGGTTCGTGGGCCGTGCCGACGATGTGATCAAGAGCTCCGGCTACCGTATCGGCCCGTTCGAGGTGGAAAGCGCCCTGATGACGCATCCGGCCGTAGTGGAATGTGCCATCACCGGCGTTCCCGACGAAATTCGCGGGCAGGTGGTAAAAGCAACCATCGTCTTGTCGAAGGAGTATAAAGACAAGGCCGGCGAAGAGCTGATCAAAGAGTTGCAGGACCATGTCAAGAGAGTGACAGCCCCGTACAAATATCCGCGTGTCGTAGAGTTCGTGGACGAATTGCCCAAGACCATCAGCGGCAAGATACGCCGTGTGGAGATACGCGACAAGGATACAAAATAAAAACACCCGGCAGGTGGCAACCGTCACCTCCGCAGAACTTTTGGATTAACTCCGTGCAAAAATACATTTTGTACGGAGTTTTTTTCTGCCGCATCCCACACAATCCTTGTCCGACCCGGGTCGAACAGCTGTTCGACGATTGTGGGACAGCTGTCTGACCCGGGTCGGACAACTGTTTGACCTCCGTCGGACAAGGATTATGTGGAATGAAAAGAAAATCAAGTGCCTGCGGACAGGTAAAGATCCGGGAGTCCGGCAAAAATACCCCGGCAGCCGGCGGGAAAGAGGACGGCGGAGGACAATGCGTTTATTTCCGGCTTTCTTTACTGACATTCTGAAAGGAATTTTTATATTTGCAGAATAAGAAAATCATAAATATGGCATATCTGTTTACAAGAATAGCAGTAAAGATCGGCAGCAACGTGCTCACCCGCAAAGACGGCACGCTGGATATTACCCGGATGTCCGCTTTGGTGGACCAGGTGGCCGACCTGCATCGCGAAGGAGTCGAGGTCGTCCTCATCTCTTCCGGGGCAGTCGCCTCGGGACGCAGCGAGATAAAAGCCGGCAAGAAGCTGGACTCCGTCTCCGCCCGGCAGCTTTATTCCGCAGTCGGACAGGCGAAACTGATCAACCGCTATTACGAACTGTTCCGTGAGCATGGCATGACTTGCGGCCAGGTGCTCACCACGAAGGAGAACTTCGGTAGCCGCACGCACTACCTCAACCAGAAGCATTGCATGGAGGTGATGCTCGAAAATAAAGTCATCCCCATCGTGAACGAAAACGACACGATATCGGTTACAGAACTGATGTTCACGGACAACGACGAGCTATCCGGGCTGATCGCCACCATGATGGGCATGGACGCCTCATCATCCTGAGCAACATCGACGGGATATACAACGGCAATCCGTCCGACCCGGCGGCAACCGTCATCCGCGAGATAAACGGGGGCAAGGAAGATTTGTCGGAATACGTGCAAGCCAGCAAGTCCTCGTTCGGCCGCGGCGGTATGCTGACGAAATGCAGCATTGCGCAAAAGGTGGCGGACGAAGGCATCACGGTCATCATCGCCAACGGCAAGAAAGACAACATCCTCGTGGACCTGCTCGCCAAAGGCAGCCAGACCGTCTGCACGCGCTTCATCCCTTCGGACAAGCCTGTCAGCAGCGTAAAGAAGTGGATTGCCCACTCCGAGGCTTTGCCAAAGGCGAGATACACATCAACCGGGGTGCGGAAGAGGCGTTGCGGGCACCGAAGGCAACCAGCATCCTGTTGGTCGGCGTGACGCGGATTGCGGGCGATTTCGAGAAAGACGACATCGTGAAGATCATTAACGAAGCGGGCGTACAGTTAGGCGTCGGCTGTGCCGGTTACGACAGTACGGAGGCACGCGCGCTGATCGGCAGCCGGGACAAGAAACCGTTGATACATTACGATTATTTGTATCTGGATTAATAATAAAGAAGAGAGAGTATGAAAAAGTATTGGTTATCATTCGCATCCTTCCTGATGATTATCGTAGGACTGCTCAGAGGCGTTGGAGGCATCACCCTCCTGACACAAGGGGATAAACTGGATTTAGGGCTGCCTGTCACGGCAACGCCTGTCGAACTGAAGATTGCGGCCTACAGCCTGATTGCGGTGTGCTGCCTGCTTATCATCTCCGCCATCTGCCTGACAATACGCCGCCTCGTCTCCAACTATGCCTTCTGCTGGATAAGCCTCGGGTTGTTTCTGGTCGGCGGGCTTATCAACGGCTTCCTCCTGTTCGGCCATCCGTTAGGCAGCGGCCAGTTGATCAACTGGGGCGTCAGCTTCGTGATCGGGCTTTGCCTGGTTTTGGGGAAAGACGCCGTGCATCCTAAGTATATACAAAGTTACGAGAAGTAATCATGATAAACGAACTATTGCAACAAACGCTTGCCGCCTCGCGCCGGCTTGTCATGCTGGACGACGCGACCATCAACCGTGTCCTGCTCGATACGGCGGACGCGCTGATGTCGCGCCAGGCCGAAGTGCTTGCCGCCAACGCGGAAGACCTCCGGCGCATGGACCCGGCGAATCCGAAATACGACCGTCTGAAGCTGACGGAAAAGCGTCTGGCGGGCATCGCCGGAGATATGAAGAACGTGGCTTCCCTCCCGTCGCCACTCGGCAGGCTGTTGAGCGAAGCGGTGCGGCCGAACGGTATGGTGATACGGAAAGTGACCGTTCCCTTCGGTGTGATCGGCGTGATATACGAAGCCCGGCCGAACGTCACCTTCGACGTATTTTCCCTCTGCTTCAAGAGCGGGAATGCCTGCGTACTGAAAGGGGGCTCGGATGCGGATTGCTCGAACCGCGCTTTGGTTGCGATCATCCACGATGTGCTGGCTTCGCTGGGTATCGACCCGGCCATCTGCACCCTTCTCCCGCCCGACCGCGAGGCGACGACGGAGCTGTTGAACGCGGTCGGCCTGGTGGACCTCATCATCCCGCGTGGAAGCAGTTCGCTGATTAACTTTGTCCGTGACCATGCCCGCGTCCCGGTAATCGAGACCGGAGCCGGCATCTGCCATACTTATTTCGACAAGGAGGGCAACAAGGAGAAAGGACGCGAGATCGTGAACAATGCCAAGACGCGCCGCGTCAGTGTCTGCAACGCATTGGACTGTCTGATCGTACACGCCGACCGGCTGGCGGACCTTCCTTATATATGTGGCAAGTTAGCAGACAGCAACGTCACGATCTATGCCGACGAACCGGCCTTCGCCGCCCTTGCCGGACATTATCCTGCCGCCTTGCTCCAACCGGCTACGGCAGAGAGCTTCGGCACCGAGTTCTTAGACTACAAGATGTCGGTCCGCACCGTCGCTTCTCTCGATGAAGCATTGGCACACATCGCCCGCTACAGTTCGAAGCACAGCGAGAGCATCGTCAGCGAGTCGGCCGAAGCCGTCCGCCGTTTCCAGCAAATGGTCGACGCCGCCTGTGTCTATGCCAACGTATCGACAGCCTTCACCGACGGCGCACAGTTCGGCTTCGGTGCCGAGATAGGTATCAGCACGCAGAAGCTGCACGCCCGCGGCCCGATGGCGCTGCCGGAACTGACGACTTATAAATATATTATCGAAGGGGAGGGACAGACGAGAAAAGATTAATTATCTTTGTTTGCACAAAAGAGGAACGACTATGGCAACATCAGTAATCAGGAAATACCCCATCGGCATACAGAGCTTCGAGAAGCTCCGCCGCGGACAATATATATATGTAGACAAGACGGATCTGGTCTACCAGTTGGCTACAGCCGGCAATCCCTGTTTCCTGAGCCGCCCCCGCCGTTTCGGGAAGAGTTTGCTGCTTTCAACATTCGAAGCCTACTTCTTAGGGAAGAAAGAGTTGTTCACCGGACTGGCTGTCGAACAGCTTGAGACGGAATGGGCAGTTCACCCGGTATTCCATCTCGATCTCAACGCCGAACGTTACGACAGTGTAGAGGAGCTGGACAATATGCTTGAAAGCCAGCTTTCCCGATGGGAACAAACATACGGGATCACCCAGCCCAACCGGAGTATCTCCATCCGCTTCATGGATGTGATCCGCGAAGCCTCCGTGCAGACCGGTCGCGGCGTGGTAGTCCTTATCGACGAATACGACAAACCCCTGCTCCGCTCTTTTCACAACGAGGAGTTGCAGCAACAGTTCCGCAATCGCCTGACTGCTTTCTATACCGTGCTGAAAAGCGCCGACCCGTGGCTGCGGTTCGTCTTCATCACCGGTGTAACGAAGTTCGCACAGATGAGTGTGTTCAGCGAGCTCAACCAACTGACCGACATCAGCCAGCTGCCTCAATATGCCACCCTTTGCGGTATGACGCGCAGTGAAATCGAAGACAGTTTCGCTCCCGACATAGAGGAATTAGGCAGGCTCAATAACCTGACAACGGAAGAGGTCATGAATAAGCTGACCCGCCTCTATGACGGCTACCGATTCAGCGAATATGCTACCGAAGGGATATACAACCCGTTCAGCCTGCTGAGTGTGATGTCACATAAAGTATTCAAAGACTACTGGTTCTCCAGCGGCACCCCCACCTTCCTGGTAAAGATGTTGAAGGAAACAGATTATGACCTGCGTGAGCTCGATGGCATCGAAGTGCCCTCGGCAGCACTGATTAGCTACCGGGCAAACAGCAAAGAGCCCGTCCCGATGATTTATCAGAGCGGGTATCTCACTATTAAGAGTTATGATAAAGAGTTTAAGACATATACCCTCGGTTTCCCGAATGAAGAGGTACGCTACGGCTTTCTCAACTTCGTGCTGCCTTTCTATACGCCGATCGACAGCGAGGAGGGTAACTTCTACATAGGCAAGTTTGTACAAGAGTTGCGGAAAGGTGATCCTGAAGCCTTCCTCACCCGCCTGCGCGCTTTCTTTGCCGATATACCTTACGAGCTGAACGACAAGACGGAACGTCATTATCAGGTGGTATTCTATCTCGTATTCAAATTGCTCGGGCAGTTTGCGGAAGCGGAAGTGCGCAGTGCCAAAGGACGCGCCGATGCAGTCGTCAAAACAGCCGACTACATCTACGTATTCGAGTTCAAGTTAGATGGCACCGTCGATGAAGCCATCCACCAGATCGACGACAAAGGATATCTTATTCCTTACACCACCGACGGCAGGAAGTTGGTGAAAGTAGGAGTCTCCTTCAGCCGGGAAGAGCGGAATCTTGGAGAATGGGTGATTAAGGGCTAACTTGCTCCCGACCGATCGGGGATGGGCAAACGAAAAAATTAATTACCTTTGTTTACAGTAAACAAGAACGACTATGGCAACATCAGCAATCAGGAAATACCCCATCGGCATACAGAGCTTCGAGAAGCTCCGCCGCGGACAATATATATATGTAGACAAGACGGATCTGGTCTACCAGTTGGCTACGGCCGGCAATCCCTGTTTCCTGAGCCGCCCCCGCCGTTTCGGGAAGAGTTTGCTGCTTTCTACTCTGGAAGCTTACTTCGAAGGGAAACGCGAACTGTTTGAGGGATTGGCTATCGACAAGTTAGAAACGGATTGGGAAGTACACCCCGTGATGCACCTCGACCTCAATGCCCGCAACTACGAGACCCAAGAGGACCTTATTGCCATGCTCAACCAGCATTTAGAGAAGTGGGAAGCCCTGTATGGCGATGAAAAGAAAGACAGGGCGCCGGAGGAACGTTTTGCTTATATCATTGAACAGGCTTACTTGAAAACAGGGCATCCGGTAGTTGTCCTCATCGACGAATACGACAAGCCTTTGCTCCGTTCTTTTCACAGCGAGGAGTTACAACGCCAATTCCGTAACACACTGACTGCGTTTTATACGGTACTGAAAAGTGCCGACCGTTACCTGCGTCTCGTCTTCATCACAGGTGTAACGAAGTTCGCACAGATGAGTGTGTTCAGCGAGCTCAACCAACTGAACGACATCAGTATGGACTATGCTTATGCTGACTTATGCGGCATGACCAGTATCGAGATAGAAGCGACCTTTGCCCCTGAGCTAAAAGAGCTGGCAGCACAAACCAGACTATCCTACGAAGAAGTCAAGCAAAAGCTAACGGACCTATACGACGGCTACCATTTCACGGAGGACGTAAACAAGCCGGGAATATTCAATCCGTTCAGCGTGTTAAGCGCCTTCTCCAAGCAACGTTTTGGAGACTACTGGTTCTCCAGCGGTACTCCCACCTTCCTGGTAAATATGTTGAAGGAGACTGACTATGACCTGCGCGAACTCGATGGTATCGAAGTGCCCTCAGCTGCACTGATCAG
Source organism: Parabacteroides sp. AF48-14 (assembly GCF_003477465.1). Taxonomy (NCBI): domain Bacteria; kingdom Pseudomonadati; phylum Bacteroidota; class Bacteroidia; order Bacteroidales; family Tannerellaceae; genus Parabacteroides; species Parabacteroides sp. AF48-14. The sequence goes on along the minus strand of NZ_QUDI01000001.1, from coordinate 124,057 downwards.
TTACCGGGCAAACAGCAAGGAGCCCGTCCCGATGATTTATCAGAGCGGGTATCTCACTATTAAGAGTTATGATGAAGAGTTTAAGACATATACCCTCGGTTTCCCGAATGAAGAGGTACGCTACGGCTTTCTCAACTTCGTGCTGCCTTTCTATACGCCGATCGACAGCGAGGAGGGGAACTTCTACATAGGCAAGTTTGTACAAGAGTTGCGGAAAGGTGATCCTGAAACCTTCCTCACCCGCCTGCGCGCTTTCTTTGCCGATATACCTTACGAGCTGAACGACAAGACGGAACGTCATTATCAGGTGGTATTCTATCTTGTATTCAAATTGCTCGGGCAGTTTGCGGAAGCGGAAGTGCGCAGTGCCAAAGGACGCGCCGATGCAGTCGTCAAAACAGCCGACTACATCTACGTATTCGAGTTCAAGTTAGATGGCACCGTCGATGAAGCTATCCGTCAGATCGACGACAAAGGATATCTTATCCCTTACACCGCTGACGGCAGAAAGTTGGTGAAAGTAGGAGTCTCCTTCAGCCGGGAAGAGCGGAATCTTGGAGAATGGGTGATTAAGGGCTAACCTCCTATTAATCCGGACAAAGATTGTCCAGCTTCTAAAGAAATCGTATCTTCGTATCATATAAACAAATTGCATCAGTCGTATGGATACAACAAGCAACAGCCGTCTGCTCCCTATCGGAATACAAAGCTTCGAGAAACTTCGCTCGGAAGGTTTCCTCTATGTCGATAAAACCGCTCTCGTTTATAAGCTGGCGAACAGTCGTCTCCCCTACTTCCTGAGCCGTCCCCGCCGCTTCGGCAAGAGCTTGCTGCTTTCGACTCTCGAAGCCTACTTCCAAGGGAAGAAAGAGTTATTCAAAGGATTGGCTATCGAACAATTGGAAAAGGACTGGAAGGAATATCCAGTGCTCCACCTTGACCTCAATGCCGAAAAATACGACAGTCGCAAGGCGCTGGAAAGTATCCTCGAACGACAGCTCAAAGGATGGGAGGAACTTTACGAAACCGGGGGCGAAGGTATTACCCACTCCGGCCGCTTCATGACCGTAATACGGAAAGCATACGAAAAGACCGGCCGCCGCGTCGTCGTCCTGGTGGATGAGTATGACAAACCGATGCTCCGTTCCATGCACGACGAAGTATTGCAGAAAGACTTCCGCGAGACGCTGACCGCCTTCTATACCGTACTAAAAAGTGCCGACCTTTACCTGCAATTCGTCTTCATCACCGGTGTGACGAAGTTTGCACAAATGGGTATCTTCAGCAATCTGAACCAGCTGAACGACATCAGCTTCGATATCGAGTATGATACGCTCTGCGGTATGACCCATCCGGAAATCGAGGCGACCTTCCGCCCGGAGCTGGAAGCTATGGCGACCAAGAATAAACTGTCTTTCGACAAGATGTTTGCCGAGCTGACCCGACAATACGATGGCTACCGTTTCACACCGGATGAAGAGTTTCACCCGATGTACAACCCTTTCAGTGTACTGAGCGCCCTGAGCAAAAGCCGCTTCGGAAACTACTGGTTTGCCAGCGGCACACCGACCTTCCTGGTCGAAATGCTTAAGAAGACGGACTATGACCTCCGTGAGATGGAAGGTGTCGAAGTATCTGCCGCCAGCCTCTCCGACGACCGGGCCAACATACACAACCCCATCCCGATGATCTACCAGAGCGGCTATCTGACAATAAAAGAGTATGATGAGCGGTTTAACCAGTACACCCTCGGCTTCCCGAACGAAGAGGTGAAATATGGCTTCCTCAACTTCGCAGCCCCTTTCTATACGCCGGTTGCTGCACAAGATACAAGCTTCTATATCGGCAAGTTTGTCAGGGAGCTTGAAAAAGGAGAGACAGAGGCTTTCCTCACTCGCCTGCGCGCCTTCTTCGCCGACATTCCGTATGAGCTGAACGACAAGACGGAGCGGCACTATCAGGTCATCTTCTATTTAGTCTTCAAACTAATGGGGCAGTTCGTCGAAGCGGAAGTGCGCAGTGCCAAAGGACGTGCCGATGCAGTGGTCTGGACGGACGACTACATCTACGTATTCGAGTTCAAACTGAACGGCTCCACCGATGAAGCCATCCGCCAGATCGATGACAAAGGATATCTTATCCCTTACACCACAGACGGCAGGAAGTTGGTGAAAGTAGGAGTCTCCTTCAGCCGGGAAGAGCGGAATCTTGGAGAATGGGTGATTAAGGGCTGACTCAGTCATATCCCGACCTATATCCGGCACTTTGCATTTTCCCCGGAAATGCCTACATTTGTGCCTCACTACATTAAATAGTATAATATGAGAAACTTCACTTGTGTACAGGATTTGGGCGACCTCAAGCAGGCGCTCGCCGAAGCGTTCGAGATTAAGAAAGACCGCTACCAGTTCACCGAGCTGGGCAAGAACAAGACGTTATTAATGATATTCTTCAACTCCAGCCTCCGTACCCGCCTCTCCACACAGAAGGCGGCCATGAACTTAGGCATGAACACGATGGTGCTCGACGTGAACCAGGGTGCCTGGAAACTGGAAACAGAGCGGGGCGTCATCATGGATGGCGACAAACCCGAACATCTCTTAGAGGCCGTTCCGGTCATGGGTTGCTACTGCGACGTGATCGGCGTACGTTCCTTTGCCCGCTTCGAGAGTAAGGAAGACGACTATAACGAAAAGATACTGAACCAGTTCATCCAATACTCCGGACGGCCGGTGTTCAGCATGGAAGCGGCTACCCGCCACCCGTTGCAGAGCTTCGCCGACCTGATCACGATTGAAGAGTATAAGAAGACAGCCCGTCCGAGGTCGTAATGACTTGGGCACCGCATCCTAAATCGCTTCCGCAAGCCGTTCCTAACAGCTTCGCCGAATGGATGAATGCGACCAACTACGAATTTGTGATTACGCATCCGGAAGGCTACGAACTGGACCCGCGCTTCGTCGGTAACGCCCGCGTGGAATATGACCAGAAGAAAGCCTTCGAAGGGGCTGACTTTATCTATGCCAAGAATTGGGCTGCCTATACCGATCCCAACTACGGCAAAGTCCTCAACATGGACCGCAGCTGGACAGTCGACACCGAAAAGATGGCACTGACCAACAACGCCTATTTCATGCACTGCCTCCCTGTCCGCCGCAATATGATCGTAACGGACGACGTAATCGAAAGCCCGCAAAGCATCGTCATCCCCGAAGCTGCCAACCGCGAGATTTCGGCACAGACGGTGTTGAAGAAGATATTGATGGAGTTGTAATAGAGGAATGAAGAGTTCCTTGTTCCCGCGCTTGACGCGGGATCGCATTAGAACTGGCCGTATAATAATTTATTGATTAGGCTTATTCTCTTGCGGCCCCGCGTCAAAGCGCGGGGACAAGGGAGTTTAACACATTCCTTGCCAACATTTATTATAATAATCCTATGAAAACAAACTTACTCATCTTCCTCTCCCTCCTGCTTTTAGGCAGTTGCACGATGCAACCGCAATACATCGAAACAAACGGGCAGTTACATACACCTTATCGCATCCTCTACCAATATACAGAACCGCTCGATGACGAGATACACGCCGAACTGAAACGATATTACCATTCCCTCAACCCTTTCGACTCGCTCTCCATCATCTCACAGGTCAACCGGAATAAGGAAGTGGAAGTAGACACCCTTTTCGCCGAAGTCTTCCGCAAGGCGAGAGAAGTATCAGCCAGGACAGACGGGATGTACGACATTACCTGTGCCCCACTTATCAACCTCTGGGGCTTCGGATTCAGCAAGATGGACAGTGTTACGCCGCAGATGATAGACAGCATCCGCTCTTTTGTCAGCTACCAAAAAGTCCGGTTGGAAGGAAGACATATAATAAAGGACGATCCGCGCCTATTACTAAACTGTTCGTCGATGGGCGACGGTTGCAGTTGTGAAGTGATCGCCCGCCTGCTGGAAAGCAAAGGCATCCGGAACTACATGATCGACATCGGAGGCGAATTTGCCACCAAAGGCGTTAATGCGAAAGGCCAATGCTGGCATCTCGGCATCGCCAAACCGGTTGACGATCCGATGGGAGTCAACCAGGAAACAGAAGTAATCGTGCAGCTTTGCGGCCGCCTCGGCCTTGCCACCTCCGGCGACTACCGGAACTTCTACATCAAGGACGGCAAGAAATATGCCCACACGATCAATCCGCTTACCGGCTATCCCGCTGCCCAACCTGTCGGAAGCGTCACCGTCGTTGCCCCCGACTGCATGTATGCCGATGCCTATGCCACCGCTTTCATGGCGATGGGACGTGATGAAGCCCGCCGGATAAAGGAGCAGCTACCGGATATCGAATATATGTTCATCTATATGGATGAAGACGGCAACTACCAGACCGACTGCTCGGCAGGCTTCGACCGGTATCTGCTAAAATAAGCCGTATTCCTTACAGATTATACGTCAACGTCAGCCAGGTCACCTGTGCATCGCGGTTGCGGACCTGCGTGATCTGCAAGTCAGGAGTGTCGACAATCGTTGTCTCTTTGAGGCCGTTGAAGATGTTGTTGATGCTCAGGTTGGCACGCAGTTTGCGGTGCATGAAATACTGGGAGATGCCGGCGTTCACGCTGGAACGGTGTTTGATCTTCCCCTGCGGAGTGAGCTGGTCGGAAATGTAAAAGCCGTCGAGCTGCAATTCCGTAGTCGGTGTGATGGCAATATTGATATTGCCTTTGATATCACCGCAAACCAGCGATTTCTTCTCATCATAACCGATCGTGCGGCCGTCGATCTCGTCGCGGAAAATATCGCCGGACAGGCCGATCGACAAAATACGGATCGGTTGCCAGGTTCCGGACAGTTCAAAGCCCAAGGTCTGGCTATGGCCGATATTCTCCTTTTGCCAAATCGTTTCGTTGTCGGACGAGGTGGCGATATCCATGATCCGGTTCCTCTTGTTGCGGTAGTAAAGGCTCGGCGACAGGCGGAAATGATTATTTGAATACAAATAAGACAACTCGAAAGAATGGATAAACTCATCCTTCAAATCCGGGTTTCCCTTCTTTATATAAGTGGCGTCGCTCCTGTCGACAAACGGGTTCAGGTCTACGCCATACGGACGGATGGCGCGCTGTGTATAGCTCAACGCAAACTCGCCGGCCTTACCGGTCTCATACGCTAACTTCACACGCGGATAAAAATGAGTACGCGTGGCATCGTCTGTATTCTGCCAGTTCATCTCGGCCTGTACGCCCACTTCCGCATAGAAAGCATCCCAGCTTTTATCCAAAGAAGCCAGAAGCAGATTGGTCCGGCGCTTGAAGCCGAAATCATTCAGCTTCTGCATATCGGGTTCCCAATTCCCATTCGCCAGTTTATTCCCTTCCGCCAGATAAGTCTCGTCTTTGAAACGACCGATATATCCGACATGCAGATTCAGGTCGTTGGCGAAAGCCGTACGATAGATCGCAGACAGATAGTAATTGTTCTTATCCTGATTGACGAAATAATTATCTTCGGCAATGATAGCTCCCGTCTCCGGTTTCTCATTCTTATATGCGTTGTCTTCGTCGTAGGTGAAGTTGTTATAGTTGAATGTCACATCCAGACGGTTCTCCGGATTGCGGAACGTGTGGTTCCAACGCGCCTCGGCCGCATAGGCTTCCTGGCGCTGGTCGTTATAGCGGTGGCGGAACATGACCGGTTGCAGGTTGCCGTCTACCAATTTATTATTATGGATCTTTCCGTAACGGCTGTAGTCCATCAGACTATACAGGCCATATACGGTGATCAGATCGTTGGCCGTCAGGTCATATCCGACACTCAGGTCAGCCAGATGCACATCCGGACGGGCCGATGCGTTATTGTTCATAACCGTTGTCCCCGCCTTGTTCGTCGTCGATTTGCTAAACGTACGTTTCCGGTACTCGCGGCGATAGTTATATTTCCCGACGATATGGAACTTGCCGGGATGCAGGTTCAGGATCGCCCCGGCGTTATATCGTTCCTGGAATCCTGCGCCTAATGTCACGATGAGTGGAGAATCCTTATCGGTATAAGCTGTCGACGACAGGTTCAGAACTCCCGCATCTCCATCGGGCACCAACTCAATAGAAGGAGTCGCCGTCATCGATACCCGGTTGAAGAAGAGCGCCGGAAGCTGGATCAGCATATCCCCGCTGTATTCCTCCATCAGCCCGTACGGAACGCCGTTGATCAACAGGCCGGGATGGCTGGAACCACGGAATGTAATTCCACCCTCGATATCCGTTACAACCGACGGCAACTGGCGGAACACATCCGCTGTCGTACCGGTCACACCACTCAGGTTATAATCCACCTGCAGGCGTTTCACATCGCCGCCGGTCAACCCGCCGAAGCGTTTTCCCTGGATTTCAATACTCTGCAAAGAGACTGTCTTATCGACAGGCTCCTGCGAGAATGCAGGCAGACTCAGCCATGCAAGAACCGGAAGAATCAATAACGTTCGTTTCATACTCGTCTATTTCAAAGGTTCATAAAACAAAAAAAGTCTGTATGTTATGCGCATACAGACTGTCCTCATCAACTGATTACCGAATGGATTATTCAGCAGGAGCAGCTTCAGTTTCAGCAGCCGGAGCTTCAACAACTGTTGAATCGCCTTCAGCAACTGTTACTTCTTCTGTTGCTTCTTCAGCAGCAGGTGCAACAACTTCTTCTACTGTAGCTTCTGTTTCAGTTTCTGCAACTTCAGTATTTTCTGCTGATTTGTTGCCACAAGATGTGAATGATACAGCTGCGATAACAGCAGCAAATGCAACTAACTTTTTCATTTTGTTTTTTAATTTAAACGGTCTATAATATCTTCTTGTCTTAAAACGATGCAAATGTATGTATTAATCAAATATGTTGTACAACATAGTACGTTTTTTTTCAAATTATTTTTCACACATTCGCCAACAAGCTGATAGACAGACCGGATAAACAAATCAATAGTTGCTATACAGGTAACGCTTGATACTCTTCTTCGGCGTCTTTTCAAATTCCGTCGGATAGAGTTGCAAGGCGGAAACGGCTTCGAAAGGTGCTAAAAGTTTGTTAAGTTCGATCCGGTTCTGTTCCATGATAAGCGGAAGGTCTTCGTGCGAAACACCCGTCCCGTCCACCGTATCATAATCCGGATAAACCAGCCCTATCAGCTTGCCGTTCTTCTCGATTACAATACTTTCCATCACGAACGGCAGGTTATTCAGCTTCGACTCGATTATCTCCGGATAAATGTTTTGTCCGCTTGCCCCGAGGATCATCGTCTTGCTGCGGCCACGGATATAGATGCGGTTGTCATGATCGATCGTTCCTAAGTCGCCCGTGTGCAGCCAGCCGTCTTCGGTAAAGGCTTGTGAGGTCGCTTCTTCGTTCTTATAGTAACCTTTCATCACGTTCTCGCCGCGAACCTGGATTTCCCCTACCTTATTATATGGGTCGTCCGAGTCGATGCGCACTTCCATGATTCCTTTCAGCACCTGTCCGCAGGAACCGGGCACATATTCATCGTTATGGTCGTAGCTGATCAGCGGTCCGCACTCCGTCATGCCGTAACCGATCGTGAACGGGAATTTGATCTTATACAAGAACTCCGTCACCTCGTCGTTCATCGCCGCACCGCCAACGATCACTTCGCGGAAGCGTCCGCCGAAAGCGTCCACCAGCTTCTTCCGTATCTGTGCATAGATACGGGAATCCAGCAGCGGGATATTCAACGCCAACTTCATCGTCGTCTTGCCGAGCTGCGGCAGGATCATCTTCTTATAAATCTTTTCCAGGATAAGCGGGACAGTCAGGATCAGGTTCGGCTTCACCTCCTCGAACGCTTTCACCAGGATTTTGGGAGAAGGCACCTTGCCCAACATATAGACATGCGCCCCGACAGCCATCGGCACGAGGAAATTGAAAGCGCAGCTGTAGGCATGCGCCAGCGGAAGGAAGCAGACTTCGCGTTCCCCTCTGTACAAGACGCCGAGCTGGATGCCGTACATCACGTTTCCCGCCAGGTTGTTCCCTGTCAGCATAACGCCTTTGCTAAAACCGGTCGTGCCGGAAGTATAGTTCAGCAAGACAACCTTGTCATTATCGAGTTCTGCGTATTTGATATCGTCCTTTCCGAACCCGTTCGGATATTTCTCCGCCATCTTCGCCTCCATCCCTTTCAGGAGTTTCTGGATGCTTTCGCCGTCGCGCTGATGCAGGCAACGAAAATCGGACAGCGAGAACACGCCGCGCACATCCCCGATCATGTCTTCTTCCAACGAATCCCAGATGCGGTCGCTGACAAAAAGGAAAACCGACTCGGAGTGGTTGATGATATGATGCACGTCGTTCGGGCTGAAGTCTTGCAGAATCGGCACGATAATCGCACCGTATGTAACAGCGGCCATATAGACAATGCACCAGCGCGCACTGTCTTTCCCGATCAGAGCTATCTTATCGCCCCGCCGTATCTGGCATTCTTCAAACAGGATGTGGATGCGGGCAATCTCCTCCGCTACGTCCGCAAAAGAAAAGGTCGTTCCCTTACTGTAATCCGTCAAGGCGGGCAGTTCCCAGTTGTTCTTGAAACTGTTCTCGTATATCTTGATAAAGTTCTCTTGTATCATACCGCGTACAATGTTATAATTGGGACAAAAGTACAGACTAACTAACAAATAAGCAACAGATACGTATAGTTTAACCCTTTCACCTTATGCTCTTAGCTCTTTCCATACGGCTCATTAGTTGTCCGCTTGGTGGCGAACGATCGTTCGCTTGCCGCCGGACGATCGTTCACCGCCAAGCGGACGATCGTTCACCGGGCGGCGGACAACTAATGAATAGCAGAGAAAGAGTTAACGGATAAGGTAGAAAATCATAATTTATACTTATCTTTCGGCTATCAAATAACGAGTATATGAATAAATGGATCATACTTCTATGCGGAGCACTGGCGGGTTGCCAGATTTCGCCTAAGGAGGAAGCAGACGGCAACGCCTGCCAAACGATTAACCTGGCTACTGTTTTAGACCGGGAACCGACCGGGATAAAGCTGGACGAATGGGCGAAAAGCGTCCGCTTCATCCCGCTGGAAACGACCGACTCCGTGCTGCTGAATGCCTATATTCCGCAGTTGGTTTACTTCCAGGACAAATTAGTAATCTATAATAATGAGAAGATATACCTTTTCAACCCGGAAGGGAAATTCATCCGGATGATCGGGAGCAGAGGCGAAGGGCCGGAAGAGTTTCTTGCCGCCGGCAATCTGAGTGTCGACGAAGAGGGTATCCACATCGAAGACTATTGCAAATGGATCAAGACGTACGGCTGGGACGGCAAATGGAAACGGACAACAAGTGTTCCTGCCAATATCAACATCCAGGAAGTCCTTCCGCTACCCGACGGACGGAACATCGGATATGTCCAGAATATATCCGGAAAGGAGCCGACGCGCATGTACCTGTTCCGCGATTCGACCGTGCTGGATTCGATACCTTACGCCCGGAGCTTCGAGCCGGGAGAGATCAAGATGGTGTTCTATAGTGAATGCAAAGCCTTTTCCACTCCGTCCGGCGATTACGTGAAAGAGATGTTCAACGATACGATCTACCGCATCACAAAAGAGAATACGCTTGCTGCCCGCTGGGTGGTGGACGCCGGACAATACAAAATGCCGGAAGGCGGCCGTTACCAACTGCAAGCCCCGCGCAACAGCCTGTTCCAGGAAAAGAAGGCGGCCCACATCAGCGTTGTCGGCAACAGCAACGGGCTTTTATATCTGACAGCCAACCTGAACGGCAAGTCCTATCTGGTCTGCTACGACGAGAAGGACGGGAAAACGGAAAGCGTCAAACTGCCATATCCCGAACATTCGTTCGAGTTCAAGGAAGAAAATACGTTCGTTCCCCGCTTCGTTTCGGAAGACAGCCGCTACCTGATCGGCTATGAGGCGCAGGAGAATGATGAGAATCCGGTTATCATCTTGGCGGAACGATAAGAGGATGTCATAAGCTATACATTTATATAGTTTACAGGGAACAGAAGCGTTTAATCCTTGTTTTTATATATATTATTCATTACCTTCGCAGAAAAGAATGAATATGTGGACAGAGATGAGCAATCCCGCGATACTGCTTAAGATTGGAAGCCGTATCAGAGAGACAAGGATCAGGCAGGATAAAACACAAGCAGAACTTGCCTTGGCTTCCGGCGTAACACCGCTTACGGTTGCTAATATAGAGAAAGGGAAGTCTGTCAGTACGCTTATACTGATAAGCGTACTAAGGGAATTAGGTTTGTTGGAGAATCTGGAGAATCTTGTTCCCGAGGCCAAAATAAGCCCGCTGCAATTAAAGAAAATACAAGGCAAAAAACGCTCGCGTGTACGCCGGCTAAAATCAAACGACAATGAATGAATTGATAGTAGACGTAACACTGTGGGGAAAAAGCGTCGGTTCCCTTTACTGGGAGAAAGAGGCCGGAGCTGCCGTCTTCGATTATGAAAGAAAGTTCCTCCGTTCCGGATTGGATATTTCTCCGATAGTCATGCCTTTAGACAGGTATAGCGGCGAGCCTTACCAGTTCTTAAGCAACCGGAATAATTGTTTCAAAGGCCTGCCCGGCCTGTTCGCCGATTCCCTGCCGGATGCCTTCGGTAATCAAATCATCGACGAATGGTTTGCAAGCCGGGGGTTGTCAGGCGAAGAAATCACTCCGTTAGACCGTTTATGTTATGTAGGTAAAAGAGCGATGGGAGCACTCGAGTTCGAACCGAGTCAGGAGATCGAAGGTTTCGGCGAGTCATCGATCATCCACGTGCAAGAACTGACCAATCTTGCCAAGGCTGTTTTTACAGATCGCGAGAACTTCCGTACCCGGCTCAACCAGTCTGATAAAAAGATTTTGGATATGCTCAAGGTCGGAACCTCTGCCGGCGGTGCAAAACCTAAAGCTATCATCGCCTACAATAACGCTACCGGAGAAGTTCGTTCCGGCCAGGTACAGGCACCGGAAGGTTTCGGCTATTGGCTGCTGAAGTTTGATGGCGGCACATACTCCGAACATTCGGAAATAACAGATAACCCGCAAGGCATAGGAAATATAGAATATGCCTATTATCTGATGGCCAAGGATTGCGGCATCGAGATGACGGAATGCAGGCTTCTACCGGAAGGAGATTCACATCACTTTATGACCAAACGGTTCGACCGTACCGAAACTGGCGAGAAGATACACGTACAGACATTAGCCGGTATTGCTCATTATGACCGCGACCAACGGCACTCATACGAAGAAGCGTTCAGAGTCATGCGTGCGATGAGACTGAGTTATCCGCAACAGGAACAATTGTACCGGAGAATGGTATTCAACGTCATGTCGCGCAACCACGACGATCATACGAAAAACTATTCCTTCCTGATGGATAAAGACGGCAGCTGGAGCTTGGCGCCGGCTTACGATTTATGCTACTCATACACGCCAGGCGGCAAATGGACCAACCGACATCAGCTCTCACTCAATGGTAAACAAGACAACTTCACTTACGAAGACCTTGTTGCCGTTGCCGGGAATATGGGGATAAGAAACGGTAAATATATCATCGAACAAATCAGGGAAACAGTCTCCCATTGGAAAGATTACGCAAAAGAAGGAGGCGTAAAAGAAAGGCACAGTCAAATTATCAACGACAACCTTCTATGTTATCATCTTGGCGGAACGATAAACAAATTGTAGCATGAATCTGAAAGTATTATTCATCATAACAGGACTATGTGTATTAGGATGCACCCGCATATGTGCACAAAGAGCAGGGACAACCGATTCCCTGTCGCGCCATCCGCTCATTCATGAGATCGGCGTTGATTTCCGTCCCGTTTACCTTATTCCCACCAATGAGTTTTTTTCAGGCAAGAACGCGACGTGGGAGCCCTTGCGCAAATCCGTGTCGGCACACCTGAAATACTCGTTCCGGTTTCATCCGGAATCAAAGACAGGGAAATTATATCCGTACACGTATCAGGGGATCGGCGTTTCGTATCACTCATTCTTTGACAAGGCTGAAATCGGGACTCCGGTGTCGGTATATGCTTTCCAGGGTTCGCGCATAGCCCGGCTCGCTCCCCGGCTGTCGCTGGATTACGAATGGAACTTCGGCGCCTCTTTCGGGTGGGAGAAGTACGATCCGATAACCAATTCCTACAATTATGTAGTAGGATCGAAGATCAATGCCTATATCAATTTGGGCCTCTTGCTGAACTGGCGATTAGCGGCAGGATGGCGGCTGACAGCGGGCGTCGACCTGACCCATTTCTCCAACGGTAACACCCAGTATCCCAATGCAGGCGTCAATACCGTCGGAGGCAGGATCGGATTGGTGCACACGTTCGGAGAAAGTGACGGGACGGCAATGCCCGACAGGCCGGCCGCACTGCGTACCACGCCGCACATCAGCTATGACATCGTCTTATACGGCGCATCGAAACGGAAAGGGGTCATCAAACCCGATGATTCTTACCTGGCACCCGGTTCGTTCGGCGTATTCGGGTTCAATTTCAATCCCATGTACAACTTCCACAAATACTTCCGCGCCGGGGCATCGCTCGACGTGCAATATGACGAAAGTGCCAACATCAAGGAATACGAGGCCGACTATAACGGCCAGTCGGAACACCGGTTTTACCGCCCGCCATTCAAGGAACAACTGGCAATCGGATTATCCGCACGTGGGGAACTGGTCATGCCGATCTTCACGATCAATTTAGGCATAGGCTACAACGTGTATCACAAATGCTCCGATACACAAGGCATGTACCAGATCATGGCGCTGAAGACATCCATCACCCGCGACCTGTTCCTGCACGTGGGATACCAGTTGAGCAAGTTCAAAGATCCCAACAACCTGATGTTAGGGATCGGTTACCGGTTCCACAATAAACGATAAGAATATACTATGTCCAAACATTTTCGCTAAATTTGCGCGATAATTAAAAGACAATGATTGACAAGACTGTTTTTGAGAATAAGATTGCCGCATACTATACGTTAGGATGCAAGCTCAACTTCGCCGAAACATCGACCATAGGAAAAGTACTTGCCGAACAAGGGGTACGCAAAGCGCGTGCGGGTGAGAAAGCGGATATCTGCGTTGTCAACACCTGCTCTGTGACGGAGCTGGCAGACAAGAAATGCCGCCAGGCGATCCGGCGTATCGGCAAACAGCATCCGGGAGCCTTCGTCGTGGTAACCGGCTGTTACGCCCAGCTGAAGCCGGAAGAGGTTTCGCACATCGAAGGGGTCGACCTCGTGTTGGGAGCCGAACAGAAGTTGGACATACTGATGTATTTAGACGACCTGAAAAAGAAAGAAGAGGGAGGCGCCGTCATTGCTTCCCAAACAAAAGATATACGCACCTTCTCACCTTCCTGCTCAGCGGACGACCGCACGCGCCATTTCCTGAAAGTGCAGGACGGATGCGACTATTTCTGCTCCTACTGCACCATCCCGTTCGCACGCGGACGAAGCCGCAACGGGACGATCGACAGTATGGTGAAACAAGCCGAAGAGGTGGCAGCCAAAGGAGGAAAAGAGATTGTGCTGACGGGTGTCAACATCGGTGATTTCGGAAAAAGCACGGGCGAGACGTTTATCGACCTGATCCGTGCGCTCGACGAGGTGGAAGGCATCGTGCGCTACCGCATCTCTTCCATCGAACCGAACCTGATCACCGACGAAGCAATCGACTTCGTGGCAGGCAGCAAGCGTTTCGCGCCTCATTTCCATATTCCCCTGCAAAGCGGGAGCGACGAGGTGTTGAAGCTGATGCGCCGCCGCTACGACACGGAGCTGTTCCGGCATAAGATAGAAAAGATCAAGGAAGTGATGCCGCATGCCTTTATCGGGGTGGATGTGATTGTCGGGACACGTGGCGAGACGGATGCCTGTTTCGAGGAAGCCCGCACCTTTATCGACAGCCTCGACATCAGCCAGCTGCATGTGTTCAGCTATTCGGAACGTCCGGGGACGCAGGCGCTCAAGATCGACCACGTTGTCGATCCGAAGACCAAGCATGCCCGCAGCCAACAACTGTTAGACATATCCGACCGCAAGCTCCATGCTTTCTATGAGGCTCATATCGGCCGGGAGGCAAACGTCCTGTTCGAACAGACCCGCAAAGGCGGCATGATGCACGGTTTCACCGAGAACTATATCAAGGCGGAGATTCCTTACGACAATTCCCTGGTCAACGAAACGCGCCGGGTGATATTGGAAGGCTGGAATGAGGACGGAACGGCTTTAGTTGTAAAGATAATAGAATAATATATTATGTGGAGTAAAATACAATATGCGCTTATCTATAGTTGGGTAAAGGTTCACGCCATCCTGCCGATGTGGGCGTTGTATATATTATCGGACATTCTCTATGTCGTGATCTACAAGATCGGGCGATACCGGGTAAGAGTCGTCCGCCGGAACATGAAAGCCTCTTTCCCTGAGAAATCGGATGCAGAGCTTCGCCGGTTGGAAAAAGCTTTCTACCACCATTTCGCCGATTATGTCGTCGAGACGCTCAAACTGGCGCATATCTCCCTCGAAGAGCTGCAACGCCGGGCTTTCCTGAAGAATCCCGAATTGGTAGACCGGCTGATGGAGAAAGGACACACCTGCTTCATTCTGCTGATGGGACATTACGGCAATTGGGAATGGTTCTCCGGTTCCACCTCCCGCTTCAAGGACTCGCGTATCTACCAGATATACCGTCCGCTCAACAACAAGGCATTCGACCGGCTGTTCATCAAGTTGCGTACCCAGTTCGGTTCATACGGGATCAAAAAACAAGACTCCGTACGCGACGTGATCCAGTTGAAGAGAGATAAGATACGCAGTGTCGTGATCTTCATTGCCGACCAGACACCGAGCCGGAACAACCTGCATTACTGGACAACCTTCCTCAACCAGGAATCCTCCATCCTGACAGGCCCCGAACGCTTGGCACGCAAACTCGACCTGCCCGTCATCTTCCTTGACACCAAGCAAGTCAAACGCGGCTACTACACCGTAGACATGAAACTGGTGACCGAGACTCCCAAAGAGACTCCCGAAAACTGGATCACCGAACAATATGCCCGTCTGATGGAACAATGCATCCTGCGTAATCCGGCAGGCTGGCTTTGGACGCATAAGAGGTGGAAATACAAGCGAGTGGAAAGTGAAGAGTTGAAAGTTAAAAGTTAATGAAAAGCAAAGATGGATATCATGGAAACGAACAATAACTTTCAACTTTCAACTCTCAACTCTCAACTAAAGAAGCGTGTTGCCGTTGTCATCCTGAACTGGAACGGGCGGGAGCTGATGGAGAAGTTTTTGCCTTCTGTCGTAGCTTATACGCCAGGGGAATGGGCGGATGTAATCGTAGCTGACAATGGCTCTACGGATGATTCTGTCGAGATGTTAAAGGCGAAGTTCCCGACGGTAGGCGTCATCCAGCTGGATAAGAACTACGGCTTTGCCGAAGGTTACAACCAGGCGTTGAAACAGATCGGACATGAATATACGGTATTGCTGAACAGCGATGTGGAAGTCACTCCGGGCTGGCTGGACGCACCTGTGGCAGCGATGGATGCCGACCCCGATATCGCTTGCGCACAACCTAAAATACGCGCCGAGCGCAACAAAGAATATTTTGAATATGCCGGAGCTGCCGGAGGTTTCATGGACCGGTATGGCTATCCGTATTGCCGCGGCCGTGTGTTGCACGTCGTTGAAAAAGATTTGGGACAATATGATACTCCCGCCGATCTGCTTTGGGCTACGGGAGCTTGCCTGTTTGTCCGCACTACCGTTTATAAAGAGGCGGGCGGCTTGGATGCCGGTTTCTTTGCGCATCAGGAGGAGATCGATATGTGCTGGCGACTGCGTTCGCGGGGCTATCGCCTGGTCTGCACGCCCGCATCGGTCGTCTATCATGTGGGAGGGGCTACGCTGAATGTGGAAAGCCCGCGCAAGACCTTCCTCAACTTCCGTAACAACCTACTGATGTTATACAAGAACCTGCCGGAAAAAGACCTGAAGCACGTGATGCGCACCCGCTTCTGGCTGGACTACATCGCGGCAGCCAAGTTCCTGCTCTCCGGACATCTTCCGAACGCCCGTGCCGTGTATGAAGCCCGGAAAGCCTTCTATGAATTGAAACCGTCTTACGAACCGGTCCGCCGGGAAAATCTGGCAAAGACGAAGCTCGCCGACATCCCGGAACTGCGAAAAGGAAGCCTGATTGCGGCGTTCTATTTACAGGGGAAAAAGAAGTTTACGGAATTATAAAAGGAGAGAGAAGAATCAATAACGATAAACACCGGTCCGCTATTGCATGTTACGGCTGTATTCTTTCCATGTCACAACTGTCTTCCTTCTATGTTACAGTTGGATTTCTTTTGTTTCACGGCCGTGACATGAATAGCGGGTAGGTATGGAAGGAGCGCACATCCTGCATCGTTCATTCTATCTGCCGGATGGTTCCTTCCTTTACGGCACTATAACCCCATAAAGCACTACAATACCATTTTACAGGTTTGCTTGCTGTAAAATATCGATCATGATCGGTTTGAAACCACTGACAAAGCATTCTACGGCGATCACCATCAGGATCAAACCCATCAGGCGCATCATCACATTATTGCCCGTCTCGCCCATATAGCGGTTCAGGCGGGTGGAAGCACGAAGGATCAGATAAGTGATAAAATAGATCAGCCCGATCGTTCCGATCAAAATGCATTTCTTTGCCAACGTCACGGCATCATCCATCAACATCAAGGCGTTGGCAATCGCACCGGGACCGCACAACATCGGGATCGCAAGAGGCGTGATAGAGATGTCATTCACATACGTCTTCACCTCTTCTTCCTTCAGCTTCGCCTTTGCATAACGTGCCTGAAGCATATCGAAACCAATCGTAAAGATGATAATTCCTCCTGCTATACGGAACCCGTTTGTCGAGATACCGAAGAACTTGAAGAGAAACTGTCCGGAGAAGGTGAAAACCATCAAAGTCAGAAACGACACGATAGTCGCACGACGGACAATGGCACGGCGCTGTTCTTCACTCATGCCATTTGTCATCGTCAGGAAGACAGGCATTGTCCCCAACGGATTCGTCAGGGTAAAGAACGAGGTGAAACATAATAGAAAGAAAGGCAATAGTGAATCCATAGTATAAATGATTTAATGTGTCAATTATTTATTCATCCCAAACCAGGTAAGCTGATACCAACCAATGATTCAGCTTGTTTCCATCTATCCCGGCTGCTTCGGGAATGCTTACCGTAAAGGTATGTTTACCCGGCTGGATATCCATCAGAGCCACTTCTTCAGGCACCACATCCGACCCCGGACACCAATTCGAACGAGACAGGTCAGATGAAGCCAACGGCTCTTCCACCTTCTTCTCCGAATAACCGTCTTTATCGATATACGATGCCAGACGCTCTTTCAGCCAGACTCCCGTTGCCGGATTAAAGCGGCGAAAAGAGGCACAGTCCGAACGCCAGGGGACGAAGTTCAGCACTTCTTTTCCGTCGATAGAGACGATATTCCGTTTCTCCACAAACTCATCTCCTCCGGAATGGCCGCCATGCCCCGTTACAATATATTTCAACCGGACATTACGGGCACCTTCGGGTATATCAAAATCCATCGATACATCCCGGCGGGCAAAGATATCGGGATAGGTCTGCCCTTCATAATAAACCGTATTCATCAACGGCTCTACATGACGGCGGACAAGCGGGTCATATGCCAAGTGGGATTCATCCACATCGATCGTCATACTGGCAATATATCCTTCCGCCGTCCAGGTATCGATAAAGATACCGACATATGCGCCTCCTTCAAGTAAGGGATAAAGATCGGTTATATCCTGTTCCCAGCTCACATTGTCGGCCCAATGGTCAATATAGACCGGCTTGCGGTTATGCGTGAGGCTGTCATCGGGCGC
The DNA here is from genome assembly GCF_003477465.1 of Parabacteroides sp. AF48-14. Taxonomy (NCBI): domain Bacteria; kingdom Pseudomonadati; phylum Bacteroidota; class Bacteroidia; order Bacteroidales; family Tannerellaceae; genus Parabacteroides; species Parabacteroides sp. AF48-14. Next base: position 106,071 of record NZ_QUDI01000001.1, on the reverse strand, counting down.
GCTGAAATGCCCCACTCCGAATGGCGTCATGAAGCGCATCAGTTCGACAGTCGGTTTATAATCTTCACCCGGCACGATTCCTATCATGTGTTCCAACTTCGTACTGTCCACTTCCGGGAATTGCTTTTCGCCTTTGGCAATATTCAACAAATTGATACCCGATGCTTTCGGTAACACAAAACAGGAACCGGACTTATCCCAACGGTCACCGTTGGATGCGATCGTCACCCGCAATTTGACCGACACATTGCGCCGGAAGTCGGGTAGTGTTATTTTCTTCAGAATAATACGTCCGTTCACCAGATGATAGACACTGTCCGGTCCCGGTGCATTATAGGCTTCCGGATAGACATCCGGGGCAAAGCGTACAGGTGTATCTTTAAATACATGTACGGTAAAATCTCCTTTCGCCGGTATTTCCCGAGGGCCACATGCCGCCAGCGATAACATCCCGGCCAGCGAAAAGAACAAAACAATCTTTCTTATCATTTGCGTTTAGTATTTAGTAAGCTCCTTGAGCAACTGCTTCTGTCCGGAAGCCCTGTCACCATGAACGCACGGGCCTGTCACACATCCTCCTTCGCAGGCCATCACTTCGATGAACTGTCCCGGAGCCTTGCCTGTCTTGGCGTAAGCACGCAGCAGAGCGACGTTCTTCTTGGTCAGGTTGGCTACTTGTATTGTATTCAGATTAGCCACCTGGTCTTCCTTCAGATATACCTTTACGGCGTTGATTACACCGCCGGTCTGTGCAAATCCATGTGCTTCACGTACGGCATTGAACAGGACCGAAAAGGGTTGTGCCTCTTCTATCTTGATGTCCAGGCCTGTCAACACAGAACCGATTTCCTCGAAGGTAAGAGTAAAGTCCACACATGGTCCATCTTCACCTCTTTGCGCTTCGCCACGCACGGGCCGACAAAGACGATCTTGGCATCAGGATATTTCTCCTTCACGATCCGGGCTGTGTAATACATCGGTGAACCGGTTGACGAAATATACTTTTTCAGGTCCGGGATATGCTTCTCGGCCAGTTGAATATAGGATGGACAACAACTGGTTGTCATAAAAGGTTGGCCTTCTTCCAGTTTTTCTTTCAGTTCCTCGGCTTCGCGGCGAGTCGTTTCCATCGCTCCCTGAGCTACTTCCACCACTTCGAGGAAGCCCAGTGACTTGATCGCACCGTACACTTTCTCTACCGGGGCAGAAAACTGTGCCAAGATAGAAGGGGCTACGATAGCCACCATCGGCTCTTTATTGCGCAGACGTTGCAGGATATCGAATACCTGGGATATTTCGAAGATGGCTCCGAAAGGGCAAGCGTTTACACATTTACCGCAATAGATACATTTGGATTCATCTATATGTTCCACCCCGTACTCATCCTTGCTGATCGCTTTGACCGGACAAACCTCTTCGCAAGGAATCGGGATATAAACAATCGCATGATAGGGACAGTTCTGATGGCATTTGCCGCAACTGATACAAGTGTCGTGGTCAATCTGCGCCTGTCCGTTCTTCCTGAAGCGGATTGCATCTTTCGGACAGTTCATATAGCAACTGCGCGCCACACAACCACGGCAAAGGTTTGTTATCTCATAGTTCACTTGTACACAGGATGAGCAGGCTTCGTCAACCACACACATCAGGTTTTCTTTCTTATTTTCCGAACGGAACAATGCTTGTTTTGCATACTCAGACAAGGGAGTCAGCTCGTCTATTTCATCCTGCATATCAAATCCGAGCAGTGGCAGTGTCTTATATTTCCAGACTGCCCGCTCCTTGTGTACACAGCAACGGCCGATGACTTTCGATTTACGGGGACTTAACTCTATCGGTAGGCGGTCTATCTCTTCAAGCAGACGGTTTTCCTTCCAAAGTTTAACTAACTTCGCCAACAATCCGTGGCGGACTATCATTACGTTGTTGGTAAATGCCATAAGATGAATGTATTATTTGTGCTTTAGGATACAAAGATAGATATATTTATTAAAATAGCCTAACAGTATGTCTCACTAAGAATAATCGATGCACTATAAACATCTCCACCGAAAGGCGGATTCAGTTTGGCAAGCTTCAATTCGATAGCTGTCAACTGTGGAAAATGTCCTTTCAGAGCTTGTAAAATGCGGCCTGCCGCATGTTCAATCAGCTTGGACGGCTTTTCCATCTGCTCCTTGACGACCGCATAGACAGCGGCATAATTAATCGTGTCTTCCAGCTCGTCACTCGTAACGGCTTTATCCAGCGGAGCCGTAAGAATCAGGTTCACGACAAAGTTATTACCAACCTTCCTTTCCTGGGGCATCACACCATGATAAGCGTAGAATTTCATTGCTTCAAGCTCTATCCTTGTTGTCATAATTCGTTATTTTATCTGTAAATGTAAATAAAGTAAACCTTTCTGCAAAAAAATAGTCTTATATTTGCGAAAAGCAACTAACTACATATATGATGGGAATAAAGCAAAAAGAAGAAAACACAAACGGCGGCTTACATAATACCCTTGCTGCCGGCACTACCGTAAAAGGCAATATCATAACGGAAACAGACTTCCGCCTGGATGGAAAAGTCGAAGGAGATATCAATTGTAGTGGTAAAATCGTAATCGGTCCGAAAGGGAGTGTTACCGGAAATATTGTTTCCGCAAATGCTGAAATATTAGGGGAAGTGGATGGTTCCGTCCATGTTAGTGCCAAACTTGTCTTGAAAGCAACCGCCGTCATTAAAGGAGATATATTCACCCAAACCCTGGAAATCGAACCCAATGCCCGCTTCAACGGCGTTTGTAAGATGTCGGGGGAAGGAACTACGAAAGAGGCTGCCAAACCCAAACAATAAAGAAAAGTCGGGCTTATTTGCGGCCCGACTTTTCAATTAGTTCTATTATCTTATTATTCAGACTATCCGCCTGTATCAATCTTTCTAACGGGATATGCATCCTGTAACGCCAATAATGGTTAGGCACGGAAGGCACATTGATACGCTCCGCTTCATAATCTTTCCGTTTAACGGAGTCATCCATTGCAAACCAATCCTGCAAGGGGATAATGGTTAGCATCGAACGGGATTCCAAATGAGAAGCTACAATCTGTGTCGCGATATCCGCTGTACATTCTTCCGGAGCGTCTCCGGCACGTCCCAATACATTATTATAATAACGCTGTATCTTCGCGCGATCTTCCTTCCACCAACTGCGAAGCGGTGACATATCGTGCGTGGAGGTTGTACAAACCGAATGATAAGGCAGGTTGAACATATCCGAGAACTCCCTTTGTGGCGTCTTTGGCATTCGTTCTATTTCAAGACTGAATATCTGCAACTTGTTCATTACATCAGGTACGGATTCGGGAATCATCCCCAGATCCTCCCCGCAGACCAGCATATCCGTACATCCGACCAACGGTGTCAACCGGTTAAAGGCCTGGGCCTTCCAAAAGTCGTTATGACGATGATAAAAGAAATTCCAATATAACTGATCAAAGGCGTATTGATCGGCAGCACTTAACTCGCGATACAGAAAAGACTGGCTGGCAGAAATACGCGGATGGAATTTATCCGGATCACGCGGATCACGCAGGAACAACACTTCATTGGCAATAGCAAACAAGCCATTCTTGATACGAAGGGATGCTTCATCTGTCTTTCCGGCAAACAACGCATCGACTTTACGTTGCGTATCGCAGAAAGGTTTCAGGACAAAATGATGTGACGACGACTGCGCCAGAAAAGAGCCGATGACTTCTTCTGCCAAGTCGCCAAACAGCTCGGGCAAGAATTCCCGGTTGATATGAGGTGTCGTCAGACGAGCTTCATTAAAGTTCAGGCCATACTGTTCTATCTCGCTCGGAGTAAGAGGCAAAGCCGGATTGAAATGTCCGCAAAGCCCCTGTACATAATCCAACGGCACTTCCCAGATACGGAAAAAGCCAAGGATATGATCGATACGGAAACAATCGAAATAGTCTTCCAGTTTATGGAAACGTTTCTTCCACCAGGAGAAATTATCCTTCTCCATCGTATCCCAATTATAGGTCGGAAACATCCAATTCTGACCGTTCACGGAAAAGTCATCGGGAGGAGCACCGGCCTGTCCGTTCATATTGAAATACTTCGGCTCCATCCATGCCTCAACGCTTGTACGGCTCACACCGATAGGCAAATCGCCTTTCAGCACAATCCCGTTCTTACGGGCATAATCGGAAACAGCTTTAAACTGGGTATGCAAGATGTATTGCAGAAAATAAAGGAAAGAGATTTCCGGATAGGCCTTGTTTGTTTCAGAACAAAGCTCGCGGATACTGCTCTTATCATATACGGAATTTTCTTTCCATTGCGTGAAGTCGGAAGTGCAATACTTGTCACGCAGATAGCTGTATGCAGCATAGGGCATCAGCCAGGATGAACTTTGTGCAAAGAACTCCTTATATTCCGGAGAGGACATAACAGCCTGTCCCTCTTGTTCAAAGAATTCCCGGCAATATTCTATCTTATACTTAACAGCCTGTTCATAATCGACAGCTTCCAACGCATTAAGTTCCGCCTGTTTGCGGGCAAAGAAAGCGGCTTTCTCCTGGTCTGCCAGTTTTCCCAAATGGGGCAGGCTAATATACATAGGATGAAGGGCATAAATGGATATTGCACTATAAGGATACGAATCCATACAGGTGTGCGACATTGTCGTATCGTTCATCGGAAGCACCTGGATAATACGCTGATGCGTTTTTTTCACCCAGTCTACCAGCAAATGCAGGTCTCCCAGATCCCCTACCCCGAAACTCTGTTCCGAGCGCAAAGAGAACACCGGTATGACCGAACCGGCACATCGCCACAAAGGCAAGTTATCACGGAAATAAAGACCGGAGATAATAGCAGTCTCCCCAACCTGCTGTGGAGGCAGGTTCAGAATACGGTTCTCATCTTCTTCCCAATATAGGGGCTGCTGATGATCGTCGCAGATCAGGAATTTATATTCCAACGGATAGGTAATCTCATTCGCATCCAGGTCTATATGCCAAACAGGAAAAGTATCGCAACTCAATATTAAAGCCTTGTCCGGATGCCAGTTGCCCAAGCATTCCTGGTTCCCTGTGATAGCCACACGCTGATCTTTTTCGACACGTGGCACGGAGATCTTAATGGTGAGCCGCTTTCCACTCTTCACGACCCGTTCGTGCGTATTACACGGATGGGCAAATAAACTTTTCGTAAAAGCCGATGAATAAAAGGCGAGATTAGCGGGACGGACCTGCCAGTAGTCGTATAGCGTATATTGGTCGGCCGAACCGATAAAAAATACCTGATGGTTCTTTTCCCATTCCTCGAATATCTGCTTATCGCTCAAACTCAGGAAATACCGGTATTCTATATCTTTGACCGGAGTCGTAACCTCCAGCTCCAGCTGCCAGTTTCCTTCCCCCTTATAACTCATTTCTTTTGCCAAAGCCGGTTCCCATGAACCTAACTCCGGGATCGACCCCACAACACATAACTTCTGTCCCCAAACGGTATGGAAGTTGATATTAAAGGTGACTTTCATGTGTACTAAATTTAGTTCCAGACGCGAAGATACAAAAAGAATTATGAATTATGAATTGTGGATTGCAAATTGTATCCCACAACTCATAATTCATAATTCACAACTTAATTAATTACCCGCACCTCGAAGCACCGCAATTGGTACAGATCAGGCAACCTTCCTGATAGACAAGTGTTTCTTGTCCACAGTTCGGACATTTCTGTCCTTTTGCTTCCATACCGTTAGGCAGGTATTTCTTCAAGGCCCTTTCTACACCGTTCTTCCAGGTATTGATGGATTCGTTATTCAACTCCATACCCTGAACCAGTTTAATTACCTGGTCGATAGGCATGCCATAACGCAATACACCGGAAATCAGTTTTGCGTAGTTCCAGAATTCAGGGTCGAACTTACCGTCCAAACCTTCGATTGTCATCTTATAACCACGCTTGTTTTTAAACTGGAAGTCATAATGCTTCTTGCCATCTTCGTCATAGCTCTTAATGATGCTGCCTTTGGAGACATTCTTCGGTAACATGATACCTTCGTCATCATCAGCAAGACCGGTAAAGATTTCGTAAGGACGACCATTCAGCAAACCGACAAATGCGATCCACTTTTCACGGTTATTCTGGAATTTCACCACATCAGCTTCCAATTCACGTGGACGGGTCGACACGATGATAGGCGGTTCCATGCAATTACAGTCGTCTTTCTTTTTCTTGCTGTTATCGGTAGACAACAGTACGCCTGAACGGGAGCCGTCACGATAAACCGTACAGCCTTTACAGCCACATTTCCAGGCTTCCACATACAATGTGTCAACCAGTTCTTCCGTCACATCAGACGGCAGGTTGATCGTGACACTGATGGAATGGTCTACCCATTTCTGGATACGGCCTTGCATACGTACTTTTTGCAGCCAGTCTACATCGTTTGAAGTTGCTTTATAATAAGGTGACTTGGCAACCAGATCTTCCACCTCTTCCTGTGAATATTTCTTGGAAGCGGAATAACCGTTAGCCAACATCCAAGTTACGAATTTATGATGGAACACGATATATTCCTCAAATGCATCACCCGTTTCATCTACAAAGTCGACACGGGCTTCCGCATCATTCGGATTGACCTTACGGCGACGGCGGTAAACCGGCAGGAATACAGGTTCGATACCGGAGGTTGTCTGTGTCATCAGACTGGTTGTACCGGTTGGAGCAATCGTCAGACAAGCGATATTGCGGCGGCCATACTTGACCATTTCATCATAAAGTTCCTGATCAGCTTCGCGCAGACGGTTAATAAACGGGTTATTTTCTTCCCGTTTGGCATCGTAGATTTCAAATGCACCACGTTCTTTCGCCATTTCCACAGAAGAACGATAAGCTGCCAGCGCCAAAGTTTTCTGAACCTCTTCCGCAAAATCTGTAGCCTCTTCCGTACCATAACACAATCCCAGAGCGGCAATCATATCGCCTTCAGCTGTGATGCCAACACCCGTACGACGTCCTTGCAATGTTTTTCTCTGAATTTTTTCCCATAGATGACGTTCGCTCTGCTTCACTTCCAGTGATTCCGGGTCGGCATCGATTTTCTCCAAAATCTTTTCAATCTTTTCCGACTCAAGATCGATAATATCGTCCATGATACGCTGTGCCAGTGCAACATGCTTGCGGAACAGATCGAAATCAAAATAGGCATCTTTTGTGAAGGGATTCACCACATACGAGTATAAGTTGATTGCCAATAGACGGCAACTATCGTACGGGCACAAAGGAATTTCCCCGCAAGGGTTTGTCGACACAGTGCGGAAACCGAGGTCTGCATACGAATCAGGAACGGACTCTCTCAGGATCGTATCCCAGAAAAGCACACCCGGTTCTGCCGATTTCCATGCATTATGGATAATCTTTTTCCAAAGTGCAGCCGCATCGATCTCTTTTACGGTTGTCGGTTCAGACGAATTAATCGGATACTGTTGCTTATAGGGTGTCCCATTGACAACTGCCTGCATAAATTCATCATCAATCTTTACAGATACATTGGCCCCCGTAACCTTGCCTTCCGTCATCTTGGCATCGATAAACGATTCTGAATCCGGATGCTTGATAGAAACACTAAGCATTAAAGCACCACGACGGCCATCCTGGGCCACTTCGCGAGTCGAGTTAGAATAGCGTTCCATAAAAGGCACAAGACCTGTCGAGGTTAATGCCGAATTTTTCACAGGAGATCCTTTCGGACGGACATGCGATAGGTCATGACCTACACCGCCGCGACGCTTCATTAGCTGCACCTGCTCTTCATCAATCCGGATAATAGCTCCATAGGAATCGGCTTCTCCGTCCAATCCAATTACAAAGCAGTTAGAGAGTGAGGCAATTTGGAAGTCATTGCCAATTCCCGTCATCGGGCTTCCTTGCGGCACGATGTAACGGAAATGATCAAACAGACTAAAAAGTTCCTCTTCCGACAACGGATTAGGATACTTTTTTTCCACGCGAGCAATTTCACTTGCCAGACGATGGTGCATGTCAGCGGGAGATTCTTCGTAGATATTCCCGAACGCGTCTTTCAAGGCATACTTATTTACCCATACTTTGGCGGCCAATTCGTCGCCCGTGAAGTAGCCAAGCGAAGCTTTAAACGCTTCATCGAAGGTGTAAGTTTTACGATTCACGATTGTTTTAAGTTTAAAGATGTGCAAGTTTAAGCATAGTTTACGGATTGACCAAATTATTCAATAAATAAAATACATTTTGTTGATAAGTTTCCAACTTCACACATAAACACCATTATTTATCAACATCTTACATCTCACCTCCAAACAAAAAGTTTTCCAAAAAGAAAAGCCTCTCCACTACAAGGTTTCTAAAAAACAAAAAAAGGACGCCACCCGGTGCATCCTTTCTCCTAAATATCTTATTAAAATCAAGCCTTGAGTAATGCTTCAATCTCCTCTACGGAAGAGCGGAAAGATTTATTAGTTTCGATCTGGTCTTTCACCGTTTTGCAGGCATGCAATACAGTTGCGTGATCGCGCTTACCTACAATTTTCCCAATGTGAGAGAAAGAACTATCGGTATATTTCTTTGCCAGATACATCGTAACCTGGCGAGCCTGTACAATTTCTCGCTTACGCGAATTTGTCTGAATAGCAGCCAACTCCAGATTATAATACTTACATACTACATTCTGAATGGACTCAACAGATACTTGCTTCTTTTCCAACTTTACAACGCGACTCACGACTTGTTTAGTCAGAGGCAGGTCTATCATCCGGTTAAATGCCGTAGAATAAGCCAGTAAAGAAGCAACGATACCTTCTACATCACGTACATTCTCCGTTACATTGCTTGCAATAAAGTTGAATACGTCATCCGGTATCACCACACCGTCGTGGCTGATCTTATTTTTCAGAATCTTTTTACGCAAATCCAGGTCCGGACGATCCAGTTCAGCAGTCAACCCCCATTTCAAACGGGTAATCAAACGCTCTTCCATCCCCTGCAAATCCACAGGAGCCTTATCGGAAGTCAGAATTAACTGCTTGCCCAACAAATGCAAGTGATTAAAAATATGGAAGAAAGTATTCTGCGTCTTATCCTTTCCGATCAGTTCCTGAATATCATCCAGAATCAACACATCCACGCCCTGATAGAAATACATGAAATCATTCGTCGTATTCTTCCGGATTGCCTCCGTATACTGAACAGTAAACAGATGAGCTGAAATATACAGCACTTTTTTCTCCGGATGGATTTCCTGAATGCGATTACCGATCGCATGGCATAAATGCGTCTTTCCTACACCAGATGCTCCGAACACAAACATCGGATTAAAGGTCTTTCCCGGCTCCTGTGCGATCGCTTCACTGGAAGAACGCACCAGACGGTTACTTGTTCCCTCAAAATAGTTATCGAAGTTGTATTTGGGGTTCAAATGCGAATCCCAGTCCTGACGGGCTTTCGATTCAAACAGAGAAGGGATCTCTGCACCTTTTTTAGCAGTACGGGGAGCGTCATTACTTGTTGGTAAAGTAATCATGCCATCATCCTTCACCTTATCAACCACCTTGATACGATAATTCAAGATCGTACCCTGCCCAATCACACGATACAATGTTACTTTCAATACATTCACATACTTTTCTTCCAGATACTCATAAAAGAACTGGCTCGGTACCTGAATCGTGAATTTATTATCCTCGTATGATAATGGTATGATAGGTTTGAACCATGTGTTAAAAGCGGCCTCAGGAACGATATCCTTAATGACAGCGAGGCATTTATTCCACAAAGTTTGATATTCCGTTTGCATGATTTTTTTATTCTCCCAACTATACTTACAACTTCAATTTTTACTTTACGACTACAAAGTTTAGAAATTAATTCCGAAAAAAAAAGTGCTTTTTTATTTGGAACTCTTGATTGTTTAATATACTGTTTACAGTCAAGCAGTTAATCACAACAATCTGATTATCTACAACTTACCACGCATCCATTATAATAAATCCTTTATTAATGGGCATTCTTTACAATCCTGTTACATGAGGGCAAGGCTATCAAAAAAGGCCTTTCGATTCAGTTACACACCTCTATCTAAGAGCCTTAGACAAGTCAGTCAAGCGTATTTTATATTTTTCTGTTTAATTGGAATAATTCTAAATAAACAGTTTACACAAGAATTCTTATGCAATATTAAAATACAGAAAAATGCACATATCTTTTAGGATTCTGCTTCAAATCGAGCAAGAGCTTGGAAGCATTGTCCGCCGTACTATTCAGATTATCATAAAGCGCACGATCATTCAACAAAAGCCCCATACTATTATCCTTTGAGTTCAATTTCCGTGTCATCTGCTCCACATTATCCAATGTCGCATTTACAGCATTCACCGTCGTTGCCAAATCTAACTTCTTCAAATCTGTACTGACATCCGCAAAATTGCTGGTAATTACTTTCAAATCCCCCATAATACCTGGCACATCTTTACTCAACATCTGATTAAGCTGACGGGAGGAAACAGCTAAGCTATTTGTCGTTTTTTCAATATTATCCAAAGATTGGGCAAGCGCGGGATGATTAACCAACGTTTGCAATCCACCTAAGATAGAATCGATCTTAGGAAGAAGCAGTTCGACTTGCGGCAAAATCTTTTCCTGCACAGACTGCATCATATCCGATTCCATCCGACCTTCAATGGTTGCACCGGGCTTCAGATAATCATCTACATACTTATTCAAATGGATATGCAATTCACCTCCACCCAGAAAACTATTCACAATTGTGATATAGCTACCTTTATTAATCTTCATATGATCTTCCAGGCTGATATCAATCGAAATCTTATCAGTCGCATCATAATCATAGACAATATCACGAACCAATCCCACCTTGAAACCTTCTACAAATACCGGACTCGAAATTGTCACTCCTTTCACATTCGTACAAGCCACCACATAATGATTGGTTGGTTTAAACAAATTTATCCCTTTCAAATAATTAATTCCTAAATACAGCAATGCCAGGCTTATTATGGACACGAGCCCGATCTTTGCCTCTTTGGTGAATACATTTTTCATTTCTTCTCTATATAATATAAATTCCTATTACTACTAATATTTTACTTTTTTCCCATCCTTAAAGGCGACAATAAAAGCATCTTTAAAGTCTTTTGCCACCTGACGGCGCATCTTACGAATTGAGTCAAAATTAGTTGTCTCGCCATACGTATATTTATAAATACCTTTCTCGACAAAGTAATCAACATTCTTATATCCCTTAAACAATTTAGAATTGGGAGAAAGTTTTTTATCAGAGGTCAATATTTGTATTTTGTAGACAGTTTGTCCTTTTTTCACTTGAGTAGCCATCTGCGCTTCCGGAGTGGCAGACTTCGATTGACGAACAGTTTTTATCTCTTCCGCCTTATTCTTCTGGCGAATATATTCTTCACTTCCAGGGGGATTGCGCAGGCGTTGATCCATCATCCGCTTATTCTTCTGGCGAATATATTCTTCACTTCCAGGAGGAGCTGTAACAACACTTTCTTGATCATCTACGACTTGCAGAACAGGCGCAACACTCGCATTTCCCGATAATGCCCCACGTTTACGATCATATTCCCATTTATATTTCGTAAAAGCATTATATATAGCTGTAGCCAACTTATCCTGCCCATCTTTCGTCTTCATAAAACGCTCTTCCGCCGGATTCGAAATATATCCCAATTCTACAAGAATACTCGGCATACTCGTTTTACGCAACACAAGAAAACCTGCCTGTCGCACACCACGATTATTACGCTTTGCTGAAGTAAAGCATTTCTGAACTTCCGAAGCCAGACTAATACTTTGCTCCATGTGTTTATTCTGCATAAATTCGAAAATAATATACGATTCGGAAGATTTAGGATCGAAGCCTTCATATTTTTGCAAATAATTATCCTCCAACAGAATAGCGGAGTTTTCCCGCATAGCGACCTCCAAGTTTTCATCACTCCGGGCCAAACCTAACGTATATGTTTCCGTCCCAGACACAGAACTGCCCCGCTTCACGGCATTCGTATGAATGGAAATAAACAAGTCGGCCTTATTCCGGTTAGCAATATTTGCACGTTCGTCCAGTTCTATAAAAACATCCGTCTTGCGCGTATAGATAACTTTCACATCACTATGCTTTTCTGATATCAAACTCCCCAGCTTTAAAGCGACAGCCAAGTTAATAGCTTTTTCATTAATGACCGTTCCCCGTGCTCCAGGGTCTTTTCCCCCATGTCCGGCGTCGATCACTACTGTAAACGTTTTTTCCTTAGCCTGCAATACAGGCAAAACAAGAAACAAAGCTATTACCAAATTGATATATAGAAAAGTACTTTTTGCCACTTTCTAAATTTCTTGCAAATTTGGGACAAATGTAATGCTTTTTGATGAGTAAAACTTGGCTGATCTGAAATAAAAAAAGGGCAATTCAATATGAATCGCCCTTTTTGTTACTATATTCAGTGACTATATTACTCTGAAACTACTTCAAAAGGAATTTCCACTGATACTTCTTTGTGAAGTTTCAGGATAGCTTTGTAACTACCTACTTCCTTAACAGATTCTTTGATATAGATAATTTTACGATCTACTTCGAAACCAGCTTTTGCCAAAGCTTCAGCAACCTGGATGTTCGTTACAGAACCGAAAATTGTACCAGTTGAACTTGTCTTTGCACCGATCGTCAGCGCTACGCCTTCCAACTTTGCAGCCAAAGCCTGAGCATCTTCTTTAATCTTAGCCAACTTGTGAGCACGCTGTCTCAAGTTTTCAGCCAATACTTTCTTTGCTGATTCAGATGCGATAACTGCCTTACCCGTGGGGATTAGAAAGTTACGTCCGTAACCGTCTTTAACTGTTACGATATCGTCTTTGTAACCTAAATTGATTACGTCTTCTTTCAAAATAACTTGCATATTCTGTCTCCTCTCTTTTTATTATTTCATTAAATCGGTTACGTAAGGAAGCAACGCCAAGTGACGAGCTCTTTTAACAGCCTGAGCGATACGACGCTGAAACTTCAAAGAAGTACCAGTAATACGACGCGGAAGAATCTTACCCTGTTCGTTCAGGAATTTCTTCAAGAATTCAGGATCTTTGTAATCGATATACTTGATACCGTTCTTTTTGAAACGGCAATATTTTTTCTTTTTAACGTCTACTGAAGGCGGAGTCAAATATCTGATTTCTGATTGAGTTGCTGCCATAATTAATTCTCCTTTACTGTTTCTTTAGATGATTTCAAACTTCTTCTCTTAGCGGCATATTCTGCTGCATATTTGTCCTGGCGGAAAGTCAGGAAGCGAATCACACGTTCGTCACGACGGAACTGGACTTCCAGAGTCGCAATCGTTTCAGGATTTGCTTTGAATTCAACCAACTGGTAGAAGCCTGTTGTTTTCTTGTCGATAGGATAAGCTAATTTGCGCAAACCCCAATTTTCTTCGTTCACGATTTCTGCACCCTGTTCTTTCAGGAGGTTCGTGAATTTTTCTACCGCTTCCTTCATCTGTGCGTCAGACAAAACGGGAGTCAAAATGAAAACGGTTTCGTAATTGTTCATAAAACGCTGTTTTGTATTGTTATTACTAATAATTTTTGCGGTGCAAAGGTAGATACTTTTTTTTTATTCTGCAAACAAATGACGGTCTTTTTAATCATATCAGCCAAATCCACAGCTTACAACAACCAATGGAAGAGACAGTCAGCGTCAAACCAACACATGTCTCATAAAGAATCAACCGTAACCGTTGAGCGATCGAAACTTCGACACACCCGCCCGTTGCATGAAAAAATGACCCGTGTGGCAGATGATCCAAAACCGTCGCACTTGCATTAACCATCGCAGCTCCCCAAACGCCGGACAAGCCGGAGTTCAGTATCGCAGTTGAAAAAGAGGAAGAAGCGATTGTTGCTCCCGCTGTTGTAGAAGCAGTAGCGGCAGACATCAAAACGCCAGCGACTGGGGCAATCATAAAATCGCTGATATGCCAACTGCCCAGCAACGCGAGCAAGTCCGAATTCAGATCTGAAGCTTTGATAATTCCGGCTATCGTCCCGGTGCCGACCAATAAAATCGCAACCAAGGACATCTTTCCAAGACCATATTCCAAACTGTCCCCTAATACGCTCCAGCGCCTCATCGCGACCATCCCCGCAAAACCGCCCAACGGCAAAGCGATTAACGGATCTATTGTTATATCAACCAACGGGCGCAAAGCCAACAAAAGAACTGTCACAACAGGAGCTGTCATACTTGCCCAAAACGGCGGGAGATCTTCATTCGATTCATTCGAACCAGAGTCTTCCACTTCTATTTTGGATGAATATTTGTCGGGAAACAGCCGTACAATCACCCAAACTGTTATAACAAAACCTATCAATGCCGGCACAACATTGGCAGCCATGACAGAAGACAGCGGTGCGTTAAAATTCTCAGCTGCAATAAGCGTATTAGGATTTGGAGAAATAATATTTCCACATTTAGCACCGCCAATCATTGCCAACAGCAATTTCAGACGTGAAATTGAATGACGGTTTGCAATCGTCAGGGCCACAGGAGCAACCGTAATGACAGCCACATCCACAAACACCCCGATAGCCGTTAACAACATTGTCGAGAAAGCCAGAGAGAAGAAAACATGTTTCACTCCCAAACGCCTGACAATTGTTTGAGAAATTGATGCCGCAGCCCCAGTCCGGATCAGTATTCCCGACAAAACTCCCGCGGTCAATATACGTATGATTGCCGGGACAAGAGCCTGAATGCCGGAAACCATGGATGTAACGGTAGTGGTCAATCCCAGACCACCAATTAAACCTCCGACCAGGGCGCCTATTATCATACTGTAAACGGGCGACGCCTTTCGTATAATCAATACGATGCAAAGTAATAGCCCTATAAGAGCTCCACACGTACTCATAAATGATATTTTGCCTCCACTTCTTTCCAAAAAAGCTGGCATGCTTCTCCATATTTGGGAAGATCCTGCTGCAAAACGTAAAGCATGACAATGACTCCGTCCTTAAAATAAAATCTGGAATCCGTACCATAAGCGCCAGCGTGCCCGATCCAATCATCCGAAACAGCCCATCCCAACCCACGTTGTTCTTTCACATTCTTATCCGTCTGGTCTTTTCCCAGTTCTGCAACAGAATTTTCCGTCAGCAATCTTTTCCCGTTAAAAAGGCCCTTATTTGCAATCATCTGGTAAAATTTCACTAAATCAACCGGCGTCGAGAATAATCCTCCGGCAGCTTCTGCAAAACGTTTGCTTTTATCGTCCAGCGGATATTGCAATTGGTCGATAATCGTCTCTTCCAATTTCCCGTCCTTACCTTGTTTATAAGGAATTACTAACTTTTCCAACTGTCTCCCTGCCGGCCAAAAGGTTGTATTAGTCATGCCTAAAGGCTCAAATATCCTCTTTTGCAAGAAATCGGCATACGGCATTCCGGAAATCCGTTCAACAATAGTGGCGGCAATATTTATACTCTGATTGGAATATGAAAACTTCTCTCCCGGTTCAGCTATAAGAGGCGTCATCGCCGTTACATAGAGACTGAGACTAAAAGGCAACACGTCTATTTTTCCCGTCCGCTCCTGTACTCCGGCAACCCAAGACATACCGCTGGTATGCGTAAGAAGCTGTCTTAAAGTTATAGGCTGTGTAACTCGTTCGGTTACTTGCCAATTCTCCCGGCTCACACGACTGACCTTCATATCTTTCAACTCAGGAAGATAAGTCGTAATTGGTTCATCCAGATTTAATTTCCCCTCATCGACAAGCATCATGACCGCCGCCCCGGCAATGGGTTTGCTCTGAGAGGCAATCCAAAACAGGGAATTAGGCTCCATCTTCTTGTTTTTCGCAATATCCTGATAACCGAGACATTCCATGCTAAGAACTTTGTCTGCCTTAGCCACAACAGTAACAAAACCAGGTAACTCGCCCGAATCAACATAAGGTTGCAATACTTTACTGACACTCTGGGAAACGACCGACACAGGAGTCAGAACCATCATTGATAGTAAAAGAAATAAAGAATTAACACTTTTCATTTTTAGCCATTTTAATCAGTTTAAAGCTTATCATTAAGACCAAACGTTCAACAGGTTAAAGATATAAAATATTATCTAACCCGCTAAAGGCCCATCCTTTATATTTATTCTTTATTAATATAAACGGCTACTCCCACATCAGCCTTCCAACACATAAACCTCGCCCCGCAACATATCTTCCGCCTCCTGCTTCATTACTTCCGGGATGGGAGTCACAGCGCCTTCGTCTATCTTGCGGATAAAATCAGGATATTCTTTTTTATAAACATCAAACATATAATTGGCAAAAACAAACATCACGGTGAAGCGGAGGTTCGCCAAGCGGTCGCACATCTTGACGAACGAAGCGAATTTCGTCTCGCATATACCTTTATAATAGGCAGCATTCGCACGCTCGTCGCGATTGCGGCCTTTCTCATTGGTCAGAGCGTAGACAATTTCCGGAACCTGACGGTCGAGTTGCTCCTTGCTTGCGTCCGGCAAGGTTGTTCCTTCCGGCTTGAAACTGCGGACAAGCTTCACGACATCGTTATAGGTCATGCGGGCATCTTCTATCGTGTCGTGCAGATAGGCCGAAGCATAGAGGACAAGCACATCCGCTTCCGTTTCCGCCACCAGATGGCCGTAGCGGGAGACATACGAGGCAGTAAGTTTCAGGTGAAAACCGTAGGGAAGGAATTTCCCATAGCGCTGATTAACACGGTCATGGATGGCAAAAGCCTCCTTTTCCATTGCACGTAGCCACTGCTGGTTAGCCTGCACTGTCTTAACAAAATCAAGTTGTTCCATTGTCTATCTATTTAGTTCCGACAAAATTGTCTGCAAAGATAAGCGGTTTCATCCTATTTCCTTATCTTTTTTATGCAATACTATTAGTCCTTTCCGAAGCATTCGTAACTTGTCCGCTTGCGCGAACGATCGTTCGCTTGGCGCCGGACGATCGTTCACCAGCAAGCGGACGATCGTTCACCGCCAAGCGGACAACTAATAATAGACGATGGAAGAGATAACGGATCGGATAGTACGACCTAATCTATACTTATCACACGGGGAATATGACGCTGAAAGTGGAACCTTTCCCCTGCTCAGAAGAGACTTCTATACGCCCTCCGAGTTTTGTCACCAAAGCTTTGGATATGGCCAATCCCAAGCCGACGCCGGTCGTCCATTCCGTTAGCTTGACAAAGCGGTCGAAGACACGGCCTAACTGCTCTTCCGGTATGCCTTCGCCGGTATCCGTCACATAAAAGACGAGTTCCGAGGCTGTTACCCGGTAGCCAAAACGGATGGAGCCTTCCTTGGTATGTTTGATGGCGTTTATCAACAGGTTCGTGAGCACTTGCGTCAGGCGGCTGCGATCGGTATGAAGTGTAAAGTTAGGGCAATCGTCCAACTGCAACATCACGTTTTCAGGCATTCGCAACAATATTGTACTGTAAATATCCTGCATCAGCACCGGCAAATCCTGATCACTCAAGACAAATGCAAGCGTGTTCGACTCTATTTTCGATATGTCCAACACATCTTCTATCAACCTCTGCAACAGGTCATTGTTTTTCTGGATAATCCGGGCAAACTCCCGGCGAGTCTCTATATCTTCTTCCTCTGCAATTATTTGCGAAAAGCCGACTATTGCATTCAACGGCGTACGAATCTCATGGTTCATATTAGCCAGAAAGGTCGACTTCAGGCTATCGGCTTCCTCTGCTTTTTCTTTTGCGATTTTCAGGCGGGCTCCATAACGTTGACGGGAATGGGCCAGCAAGCCTAATGCTGCACAAATCAGGAGCAAAACAATCACTCCTCCACCATAAGCCAATGCTCTGGCATGGGATTTCTCTGCCTCCAACTCTAACTTCTTGCTTTGCAGTTCCAGTTTATCCACTTCCCTTTGCGTCCTTAACTGTGCCAAATCTTCATAATATTGGGCATGGACAATCGAATCGCGTACAGCTTTCGAATCTCTGTAAGCTTTGGCCGATTCCATTCCTTTTCCCATCTTATAATAGATATCGGCCCTGAAGTCTTCCACTGTAACCCAGTCATTATAACGTTTATTATTCAAAAGGATCTGTTCCAAACGGTCGATCACGGCAAGCGCCTTATCATAATCTCCGATCAGATTATAATATTTCATCCAAAGGAATTGCGCCATGATCTTTTCCGTATTCATATTGTACTGATTCTCCAGCTCATCCAGTTTTTGCAAATGGGAATAAGTAAGCAAAGCATTCTTTTGATTAATATAATACTGTGCGGAGTAAAGGTGGAAACTCTGTTTCAGAAAAGCTAACGTGTGCTCCTCATCCAGGCGGAAGATTCCTTCCTTTTCACAGTTCTTTATACAAGTGTCGAGTTTGAACAAGTATTCCTCTTTCGTCTCTTTGTTCAATAACAAGCGCAACAGATAGAATCGACGGATACGGGAAACTCCCCCGCTCTTCCATGCCTTGCAGAATCTCATTACACAAGTTGACGCCTTCAGCTTGCAGACCGATACTGAAATAAAAGTTTGCCAAAGCCTGGTTAGCCATATCCACTCCTTCCGGATAATTAAAACGAACAGCAAGTTTCTTCATACTTTCGACTTCTCCGAGAACTTGTTCGTGGGTTCCTTCATTTGTCAAGGTGTAAATATTCCAGCCTTTCACTCGGCACAAATCTTCTATCCGGTTGGTTGCGATATATATAGGTTCAGCTTGTTTTAGGTAAAAGCGCATACTATCCGGGTTTCTGGCATAATAATAGCGCATCAGCAATAACAGAGCATTGCCTTTGTAAAAATCATTCTTCTGTTTCTGGGCCTCTTCCAATAGCAGGTCCGCATATATTTTATACACGTTGTTACGATTATTCTGATAAAGCAACTCGTTTAGTTTTATCAATTTGCTGCTATCCGGCAAGCCCATTAACTGCTGCCGCAAACTATCTGTCGTATTTGCTGCAATTATACTTACAACAAATAGCTGTGTAAGGATAAGACATATAAGAATTCGTGTTTTTCTCATTTAGAAGTCCGGAGTTTCAACTCCTTTATATTTTGCGACGCAATTTAATCATTAGAAATAAATGTTACAACAAATATTCGAAGATATCTGTCAGGATGATTGTATTTTTGTTGCATTTACGGGCAACAAACACCCGGATAAAGACGTTATAGTAAAGAAATCAAACGAATATGACACGGAAACTATATTTTATTATCTTATCACTGCTCTTCTTCTCAACCCTTTATGCCCAATACGTTCCCGACGTACTGGGCGACAGCTATCTCCGCCGGACTATCCAAATGCCGGACGATTATGAGGGGAAAGTGGTCTGCACGCTTGTCAAGAAGCCGCAACTGCCGGACACCAAACAGGCAATACTTTATATACATGGCTACAATGATTATTTCTTTCAGAAGCAACTGGGCGACAGCGTGAACGCACATGGCTACAATTTCTACGCCATGGACCTCCGCAAATACGGCCGCTCGATCTTGCCGGGTCAAGATCCTTTCTTCTGCAAAAGCTTGAAAGAGTATTTTGCAGATATCGATACGGCTCTGGCCATTATCCGGGAAGAGGGCAACGACAAGATATTGTTGATGGCGCACTCTACGGGAGGATTGATCACACCTTATTACCTGAACAGCAAGAAAGGAGAACTGCCTGTAGACGGACTGATACTGAACAGTCCTTTTCTGGACTGGAACTTCGGCTGGATGATGGAAAAAGTCGTAATCCCTGTCGTTTCCTTTATCGGCAAGCTCTTTCCGAACCTGACTGTACAGGGATATGGCGACGCTTCATACGCGCACAGCCTGCTAAAACAGTTCAAAGGGGAATGGGAATACAATACGGACTGGAAGATGATAAACGGACATCCGAAAAAAGCGGGATGGATAAATGCCATACAGGAAGCACAAAAAACTGTTCAAAAAGGAATTGACTTGGATTGTCCGGTCCTGGTGATGTCGTCAAATAAATCATTTCCGGAAACAAAGGAATGGAACAATGAATATCTCTCGTCCGACATCGTACTGGACGTGCACGATATCCAGAAATACGGGCAAAAGCTGGGCAATTATGTCACACGCGATACGATCCCAAACGGCATCCACGACTTGATACTGTCCGAAAAGGCATCGCGTGACCATGTATATCGCACGGTGTTTGATTGGCTGAGTTTTTATCCTTACCTTTGTCCGGTAAAAAATTAATTTGGAATGAAAGCCTTACAAACAATCATTATAGCTATCACCCTTCTATATTCAGCAAACATTTTTGCACAAACGGAGGAAACGAAAGATGCGACCTCATATAAAGCCGAAGCGTTTGGCTCGGTTAGCAGTGGTTCGACTACTCCATTCTGGATGGTGAGCAACCGGTACGGAATTGTTCCTTTAGATGCCAACAACGGTTATCTGAA
This sequence comes from Parabacteroides sp. AF48-14, assembly GCF_003477465.1. Taxonomy (NCBI): domain Bacteria; kingdom Pseudomonadati; phylum Bacteroidota; class Bacteroidia; order Bacteroidales; family Tannerellaceae; genus Parabacteroides; species Parabacteroides sp. AF48-14. Next base: position 85,538 of record NZ_QUDI01000001.1, on the reverse strand, counting down.
TGCAGGCGTGTTCCATCAGCAACATTTGGGAAAAGGTTTCCGCTGGAGCGCAGGACTGGATCTTGTTGCTGCGGTTCCCCGCTATCACAATGTGTTCATTCAACAGATTTATGCAGAGTTAGGATACAAGAGCCTGCTTTTGAGCATCGGCAGTAAGGAGAACCGCCATTCGCTCTGGGATCATCCCCTTAGTTCCGGCGACATGGTACTTTCCAACAACGCCCGTCCGATTCCGGAAATAAACTTGAGCATGCCTGAATTTACAGTTGTCCCGCTGACGAAAGGTTGGATGCAGGTAAAAGGGGATTTTGCAGTAGGCCGGTCTTTTGATACCGGATATCTGGAAGATTTTTCCAATGGGAAGCAAACTTATATAAAGGATGTACTCTGGCATCATAAATCCCTTTACGTCCGTATTCAGGATACGAAAAACGATTTTCCTCTCTCCGGTATCGTAGGTGTGCAGCATTGGGCACAATGGGGAGGAACCTCCAGTGATCCGAAGATAGGCGTGCAGCCTCATTCCCTGAAAGACTTTATCCGGGTCGTTTGCGGTAGCGAGGGCGGAGGCGATGCTACATTGTCTGATCAGATCAATGTATTGGGCAACCATTATGGTTCGTATGATTTCAAACTGGAATATACGATGCCTAACTGGAAACTGGCTGCTTATTACCAGCATTATTTCGAAGATAAATCAGGAATGATATTTGTGAATGGTACAGACGGATTGTGGGGTACGCAATTGGATCTTCCGCACTTTCCCTGGCTGAAGAAGGTTGTAACGGAATACCTGGTCACCCGTAACCAAAGCGGACCGTTCCATTTTATCCTGTTCGACCACGACAAATATAAAGGTCCGGGAGGCGGAGGAGACAATTACTATAATAATATCGAATATATAACAGGCTCGTCCTACTTCGGGCGCGGATTGGGCTCCCCTCTTCTGACTGCTCCCGAATACAACACGAACGGGGATGTCGACTTCAAGAACAACCGTGTCCGTTCCTGGCACCTGGCTTTTGAAGGAGATTTATCACCGATGGTATCCTACCGCCTCAAATACACGCTTATGAATAGTTGGGGGACACCTTACGGTCCGTTCCGGAATAATAAGCGCAGCAATTCGGGACTGGTCGAAATCAAGTACCGCCATCCTCGCTTGCAAGGCTGGGAATTCACCGGAGCGATAGCCGGGGATACGGGTTCCCTGTATGGAGACAATGCCGGTTTCAGCCTGAGTGTCTGCAAACGCGGCATACTTAATCCTGGAAATAACTTATTTATATTGTTCCCATAAAGCAGAAGCGATGATCACCTGCGTTTGATCGGCCATTTGTTGCAACTCTTTATGGGAAGCCTCCATTCCTTCCGTTGAAATAGGCGGATGGATAACCATTTCCATTTTATGCCGGTGAATATTCAAAGAGCCGATCGGCAATACGTCAAAAGGCCCGTTCAAGGTGATCGGAACAATGGGTAAATGTTGGTCGACAGCCATTTGGTATGCACCTTTCTTAAAACGGATCATTTTCCCATCGTAGGTACGCGAACCTTCCGGGAAAACAATCACAGATGCTCCGTTCCTCAGACAACGTTCCGCTTCCTGTACGCTACGCGTAGCAGCTTTGCGCGTTGAATTGTCCACAAAAATAAAACCGGCAGCCCGGCAGGCTGCTCCGACAAACGGGATTTTGGAAATCCCCGCTTTCATCACCCATTTGATAGGAACACCCAAAAAACCATATATAAGAAAGATGTCGAACGCCCCCTGGTGATTGGATACAAATACATACGACTTCTTCCGGTCTATATTCTCCCGCCCTTTAACTTTCACCGGACAAAGCGCCAGATGGCATGTCAGCCACGACCAAATCATTCCGGGGTAATAGGCAAATATCCGTTCCCCTCCCAACAGACAACCCACAATCACCGTCACGGCCGTAAGTATAGTAAGCACGACAAATACCGGCACCATAAACAGCCACAAATAAAGTATGTAAAGAATTCTAACCATATATAAATGCTTTATTATGCAAATATAAAGGCTAAATTCAATGGTTTCATTATTTTTCTCTCAAAATATTTTTACAATCGGGTTATTATTGCTTTATTTGCGGTAGAAAAAAATAATATATAAAATATCTATCACCATGAACGAATTATTGAAAAATCTGGGGGTAATCGTACTCCTTATCGGTGTTATCATTTTAGCAGTACCGGCTATCAGTGGAGGTATGTCAAATACGATTCTTCTTACCGGTTTAGGAATCATTATCCTGGGTTATATCGGTCATATCGTTATTAACAAAAGACTCGGATAATCTCACACACACTTACAAATAAAAAAGACCGCTCTTTTGAGTGGTCTTTTTTATTTTCTACCAAGAGATCAGGCTTCACCTTTCACGCCTCCGATGGGAGGAACAAAATCTTCAAACTTCGCAGTCTTACCGCTAACCTGCTCTTCGAACTTTGCCAAATTATCCTGCAAGGCAAACAGCAGGCGTTTAGCATTATCCGGAGTAAGTATCACACGACTTTTCACCTGTGCTTTCGGTGCCCCCGGTACGACCCGGATAAAGTCTAAAATAAACTCAGACGATGAATGCGATATAATTGCCAGATTTGCATACGTTCCCTGAGCCATCTCTTCTGACAGCTCTACCTGAATTTCATTTGTCGGTTTGTTATTTTCCATATCTCCTATTTTCATTTATAAATATTCTAAGACAAATATACATATTAAAATCGGAATGCCAGCAAATAAAAAGGGCCACCTTCACAGGCAGCCCTTTTTCAGTTGTGTTTTTAATTCTCAATTCTTTAGACCAATGTAAAAAAAAATACCTTATTGTGTTTAATATTTTCTAATCAAGACGCTTAAACTAAGGCCATTCGTCTTAGTGAATTCGTTGTTTATTCAACATTACAAAGATATGACCAACAGAATTAACCACCAAATACTATTTTATCATTATGTGATACTATTTCGTCAGATAGAAAACTTCCATTCTGTGAATTAGTTTAAAATCATGTTTTAAACCCTAAAACGAGTTCGTGCATATTTTTCACGATATTCGGTAGGAGTACTACCTTTTCGTCGCTTAAAAGCTCGATTAAAATTCGATAAGTTATTAAAACCGGACTTATAACATATTTCTGCTATTGTATCGCTTGTATCGATCAGACGACAAACGGCTTCCGATATACGAATGTCATTCAAATTATCAATAAAAGTTTTCCCAGTCCATTTTTTTAAGAAGCGAGTAAGCGATGCTTCACTCATATTTATTAACGAAGCAAGTTCAGGTAAAGAAACCGGACGCTGATAATTTTCGTGCAAAAATAGCATGATCGTATCCAAACGATCATTATCTATATTCCGGAAATTTTCCACTGTATTGACAGCATTTAACTTGCGGGCTTCTTCATCCAGCGATAATGTCTTGAGTATATCTATCAAACGTAACAAATTGTGAAAAGAATCCGATTCCTCACTCGACAGCTTTTTCAATTCCGGCTGAATATGCAAAATCATTTCCCGGCTAAAAACTAATCCGCACGATGCCTTATCAAACATATCTTTTATCGTCTTAAAATGACGCTTATTAATTAAACTGTCGAATAAAGAGGCATGGAACTGGATCGTAATCTCCAGCATATCCGTGCAAGAACATTTGTGATTAGAATAAGCATGCTTAGTTCCTCCGGCAACTAAAAGCAAATCAAGATCTTCCATCTCCTCCACCGAATCTCCTACTATACGGATCGCTCCTCCGGCATTCTCCAAATAGTTCAGTTCAAATTCCGGATGTATATGAAGCGGATAAGAAAAACCACGCTTAGGTCGCTGCATCACCATAAAACAATCTTCAGGTGAAAGCGGCGTAATCTCTCTTAATACATCTACGGAATCCATAATCTGTTTACTGAATAAGTATTCTTGATATAACCGGACAATGGTCTGATGGATACAAATTTCCCAGACTTTCAGCCAACACACCGTGACGAAGGACCTTTATATTGCCTTTCACAAATATATAATCGATCCACTCACGTTTCTCCAAGGGAATACGTCCGAAATTATGAAAAGTCCATTCCGGACCGTAACGTAACGGAGCCACTGTACGGGTATGCGTTAAGCAACGCGGATCATTAGCGTCCGTCAGAACTTTGATCGGATCATCTTCCGGAACTGCATTAAAATCACCGGTAACAACCACCGGTAAATTTCCGGATAAGCTTTTTACCTGCGCAAGAACCAGAGAAGCACCTTCGTGACGAGCCACCTTTCCCATATGATCCAGATGAGTATTCAGAAAGAAAAACTCTTTCCCGGATTCTTTATCTTTAAAGACAGCCCAAGTTGCCACGCGCTCACAAGCAGCATCCCAACCTTTCTTTCCAACAGCATTTATATCTTCTGCCAACCAGAAATTGCCACTTTTCACAACGGTAAAACGATCCTTCCGGTACAAGATAGGAGCATATTCTCCCTTAGTTTTGCCATCCTCACGTCCAACTCCTACATATCCATAGTCAGGCAGACGCTCCAATAAATCAGTTAATTGATTATGCAGCACTTCCTGAGCACCAAACATATCCATATCGTAAAACTTAACCACATTTGCGGCCAGATCTTTCCTGTGTTCCCACCAATTATCTCCATCCGCTTTCGTGCTCAAACGAATATTAAAAGACATTACATTCATTTCGTTATCAGGATGCTTGGCAAAAGCAACATTCATAGATAAAAGAAAAGCAAATAAATAGAGCAGAACTTTTTTCATATATCGCATATTTTAATTATCAAGTCAATACACAAATATAAGGACTCTGACCTTATTAAACAAATTCCAGAAAACAAAATAGGGCTACCGAATAAAAATCCGATAGCCCTATTTACTATTTTACTTTCGTATATTACTCGTCGTCTCTGTCCATAGCATTAAAATCTACGACATTCTTACGATTTGCAAAAATACGTTCGAATTCATCTTTAGCACCAACAACCAGCTTGTCGAAATCACGCTGACCTGTACCGGCAGGAATAAGATGACCACAGATAACATTTTCTTTCAAACCTTCCAAGCGGTCTACCTTTCCATTGATAGCAGCTTCGTTCAACACTTTCGTCGTTTCCTGGAAAGATGCGGCAGACATAAAGCTATTTGTCTGCAAAGCTGCGCGGGTAATACCCTGGAGAATCTGATTGGCTGTAGCCGGAACCGCATCACGCACTTCAACCAACTTCAAGTCGCGGCGTTTCAGCATACTGTTCTCGTCTCTCAACTTACGAACCGTCACGATCTGACCAGCCTGCAATGTCTGGGAATCTCCCGGATCCGTAACAACTTTCTTGCCCCAGATACGATCGTTTTCATCCATTACTTCCAGCTTGTCTACAACCTGCTGTTCCAAGAAGCGAGTATCTCCCGGATCGATGATTTCCACCTTACGCATCATCTGGCGGACGATTACTTCGAAGTGTTTATCGTTAATCTTCACACCCTGCAGACGATATACGTCCTGGATTTCATTTACGATATACTCCTGAACTGCCGTCGGCCCCATGATAGCCAGAATATCAGACGGAGTTGTTGCACCATCAGACAACGGCATACCGGCACGGATATAGTCATTTTCCTGAACAAGCAGCTGCTTAGACAGAGGCACCATATATTTCTTAACTTCACCCAGTTTAGAAGTGACGGTAATTTCACGGTTACCACGTTTGATCTTACCAAAGCCAACCTCACCATCGATTTCTGAAACGACAGCCGGGTTAGACGGGTTACGAGCCTCGAACAATTCTGTTACACGAGGCAAACCACCGGTAATATCACCTGCTTTACTTACAGCACGCGGGATCTTAACCAAAACCTCACCGGCCCGGACCATATCGCCCTCGTCTTTCACAACGTGAGCACCTAACGGCAATGAGTAATTCTTCAGATAATTTCCGTTTTCATCCACAATGTGGGCAGCCGGAGCTTTCGTCTTATCTTTGGATTCGATAATGATCTTTTCCTTCAAACCGGTTGTTTCGTCACTTTCAACATTGTAAGTTACGTTTTCAACCAAACTTTCAAATTCGATTTTACCGGAAACCTCAGATACGATAACGGCATTGAACGGGTCCCATTCGATGATAACATCACCTTTCTTGATTGTATCCCCATTCTTGAAGAACAATTTGGAACCATAAGGAATATTATGAGCCAACAAGACAATCTTCGTCGTAGGATCTACAATACGAAGTTCAGCCAGACGGCTTACAACAACCTGACATTTCTTGCCTCCCTCTTCACTGTCTACGGCACGAAGCTCTTCGATTTCCAGAACACCGTCATATTTAGAAGTAATGCTGTTTTCTGTAGCGACGTTAGAAGCGATACCACCGACGTGGAATGTACGCAATGTCAACTGAGTACCCGGTTCACCGATTGACTGTGCAGCAATAACGCCGACAACCTCACCTTTCTGAACCATCTGGTTCGTTGCCAGGTTACGGCCATAACATTTTGCACAAACACCTTTCTTGGACTCACAAGTCAGTACAGAACGGATTTCAACGCTTTCGATCGGAGAATCTTCGATCTTCTTGGCTGCATCTTCACGGATTTCCTCACCGGCACGGACAATAACCTCGCCTGTCAACGGATGAATGACATCATGAACCGACACACGTCCCAGGATACGTTCTCCCAAACTTGCGATCACTTCATCATTATTCTTTAATTCCGTACAGATCAAGCCACGCAACGTACCACAGTCTTCTTCGTTGATGATCACATCGTGCGAAACGTCAACCAGACGACGAGTCAGATAACCGGCATCGGCAGTCTTCAAAGCCGTATCGGCCAAACCTTTACGAGCACCGTGAGTTGAAATAAAGTACTCCAACACAGACAAACCTTCCTTAAAGTTTGAAAGGATCGGGTTTTCAATGATCTGACCGCCTTCCGCGCCACTCTTCTGCGGTTTTGCCATCAAACCACGCATACCGGACAACTGACGAATCTGTTCCTTAGAACCACGGGCTCCGGAATCCATCATCATATAGATAGAGTTGAAACCGTCGTTATCAGCCGTCAACTGCTTCATCAATGTATCAGACAGCTTGCTGTTGACATGTGTCCATGTATCGATAATCTGATTGTAACGTTCGTTGTTGGTGATGAACCCCATATTGTAGTTGTTCATAATCTGCTCAACTTCGTCATAACCTTCTTTCACCAATTCCTCTTTCTGAGGCGGGATCAGAACGTCGGCCAAGTTGAAGGACAGACCCCCCTTAAAGGCCATATAATAACCCAAATTCTTGATATCGTCCAAGAACTGAGCCGTACGGGCAACACCACAAACCTTAATCACCTTACCGATGATATCGCGCAGTGCTTTTTTACCCAATACTTCATTGATATAACCTACTTCTTCCGGAACGAATTCATTAACCATCAAACGGCCGACAGAAGTTTCGATCATTTTCTTAACCGGATTGCCATCCTTGTCGATATCGTTCACATATACTTTGATCGGAGCGTGGATATCCACCTTCTTCTCATTATATGCAATCGTTGCTTCTTCCGGTCCATAGAATACCAAACCTTCGCCTTGTGCCCCCTTGCGCATCTTTGTGATGTAGTACAGACCTAATACCATATCCTGGGAAGGAACGGTAATAGGCGCACCGTTTGCCGGGTTCAGAATGTTATGGGAAGCCAGCATCAACATCTGTGCTTCCAATACGGCTTCGTTTCCTAAAGGCAAGTGAACAGCCATCTGGTCACCGTCGAAGTCGGCGTTGAAAGCCGTACATGCCAACGGGTGCAGCTGAATAGCCTTTCCTTCGATCAGCTTCGGCTGGAATGCCTGAATACCCAAACGGTGCAATGTCGGTGCACGGTTCAGCAATACAGGATGACCTTTCATAACATATTCCAGAATATCCCAAACAACCGGTTCTTTACGATCCACGATTTTCTTTGCAGATTTAACCGTCTTCACGATACCGCGTTCGATCAATTTACGGATTACGAAAGGTTTATAAAGTTCGGCTGCCATATTCTTCGGCAGACCACATTCATGCATCTTCAATTCAGGACCTACGACGATAACCGAACGAGCTGAATAGTCCACACGTTTACCCAACAAGTTCTGACGGAAACGACCTTGTTTACCTTTCAAACTGTCAGAGAGAGACTTCAGCGGACGGTTGGCATCTGTCTTAACGGCACTCGACTTACGAGAGTTGTCAAACAGTGAGTCCACAGCTTCCTGAAGCATACGTTTTTCATTACGCAAAATCACTTCGGGAGCCTTGATATCGATCAATCGTTTCAAACGATTGTTACGGATGATAACACGGCGATACAAATCGTTCAAATCGGAAGTGGCAAAACGTCCACCATCCAACGGAACCAACGGACGCAGTTCGGGCGGAATAACCGGCACCACCTTCACGATCATCCATTCCGGTTTGTTACGGCCTCTGGAAGCGCGGAAAGATTCAACGACCTGCAAACGTTTCAACGCTTCGTTCTTACGCTGCTGTGAACCGTCCGTACTTGCACGGTGACGCAGTTCGTAAGACAAAGAATCCAAATCCAGACGGGCCAGCAAATCATAGATTGCTTCGGCACCGATCTTTGCGATAAACTTATTCGGATCCGTATCTTCCAGCATCTGGTTTTCCTTTGGCAGGTTGTCCAAGATCTGCAGATATTCTTCTTCCGAAAGCAAGTCCAATTCAGCAACAGTGTCTACACACCCCGGCTGAATCACCACATAACGTTCGTAATAAATAATAGAATCCAGCTTCTTGGTCGGCAAGCCTAACAAGTAACCGATTTTATTGGGCAGGGAACGGAAATACCAGATATGAGCGACAGGAACTACCAGATGGATGTGTCCCATACGTTCGCGACGCACTTTTTTCTCTGTAACTTCCACCCCGCAACGATCGCAGACAATCCCTTTGTAACGGATACGCTTGTATTTTCCGCAATGGCATTCGTAATCCTTGATCGGACCGAAAATACGCTCGCAAAAAAGACCGTCACGCTCAGGTTTGTACGTACGATAGTTAATCGTTTCCGGTTTCAAAACTTCACCACTGGAGTTTTCAAGAATTTCTTCAGGGGAAGCCAGACCGATGGTTATTTTTGAAAAGTTACTCTTTATCTTGTTTTCTTTTCTAAAGGCCATATTTTTTATTTATAAAGAGTTATCAATGAGTAAGCAGATGAGCCGAAGCCCATCTACTTATATTGTTTTTTGAATTAATCCAGAGTGAAGCTTAAACCAAGACCTCTCAGTTCGTGCAGCAATACGTTCAGAGATTCAGGGATACCCGGTTGTGGCATCGGATCACCTTTCACGATTGCTTCATAAGCTTTGGAACGTCCGACAACGTCATCAGACTTGATTGTAAGGATTTCCTGAAGAACATGTGCAGCACCGAAAGCTTCCAGTGCCCAAACTTCCATTTCTCCGAAACGCTGACCACCAAACTGTGCCTTACCACCCAGAGGCTGTTGAGTGATAAGAGAGTACGGACCGATAGAACGGGCGTGCATCTTATCATCAACCATGTGACCCAATTTCAGGAAGTACGTAACACCTACCGTAGCCGGCTGGTCAAAACGTTCACCGGTTCCACCATCATACAGGTAAGTTTTACCATAGCGGGGCACACCGGCTTTATCCGTCCATTCGTTCATGTCATCCAAAGTCGCACCATCGAAAATCGGAGTAGCAAACTTCACACCCATCGAGCGACCGGCCCAACCTAACACAGCTTCAAAGATCTGTCCCAAGTTCATACGGGAAGGCACACCCAGCGGGTTCAAACAAATATCAACCGGAGTTCCGTCTTCCAGGAACGGCATATCCTCCTGACGAACGATCTTGGAAACAATACCCTTGTTACCATGCGACCGGCCATCTTATCACCAACCTGGATCTTACGTTTCTTTGCAATATAAACCTTCGCCATCTGAACAATACCTGTCGGCAGTTCATCACCGATCGTAAGATCGAATTTCTTACGTCTTAACTCGGCATCCAGTTCTTTATATTTCTTCAGATAGTTCAGGATCACCTGCTTGATAAGTTCGTTCTTATCTGCATCAGCAGTCCATTTACTTACCTGAACAGCATTGTAATCCAAATCTTCCAGAGCCTTACGAGAGAATTTCGCTCCTTTCGCAATGATCTCTGTATTCATATAGTCTTTTACACCCTGAGAAACCTTACCAGTGGTCAAAACCAACAATTTGTCGACCAACAGATTCTTCAGGTCGGCCATCTTCATTTCGTATTCCTCATCCAGCTTCGGCAGAATAGCCTTATCAGTCAGTCTGGACTTACGCTTTTTAACAGCTTTCGAGAATAAAGCAGTTTCGATAACCACACCACGCAAAGACGGAGTCGCCTTCAAAGAAGCATCCTTCACATCACCAGCCTTATCACCGAAGATCGCACGAAGCAGTTTTTCTTCCGGAGAAGGATCCGATTCCCCTTTCGGAGTAATCTTACCGATCAGGATATCACCCGGTTCAATGCGGGCACCTACACGGACAATACCTCTCTCGTCCAAATCCTTGGTCGCTTCTTCGCTGACATTAGGAATATCGGATGTCAACTCTTCCATACCACGTTTCGTTTCACGAACTTCCAAAATATATTCGTCAACGTGAACTGAAGTAAAGAAGTCCTCACGAACCATACGTTCGTTCAGAACGATAGCATCCTCGTAATTGTATCCCTTCCAAGGCATATAGGCCACTTTCACATTACGTCCCAGTGCCAATTCACCATTCTGGGTAGAATAGCCCTCTGTCAAAATATCACCGGCTTTCACACGCTGGCCACGATGGCAGATCGGACGCAAATCGACAGTCGTACTCTGGTTCGTCTTACGCCATTTCGGAATCGTATATGTCTTAATTGAATCTTCGAAACTTACGAATTCTTCGTCTTCCGTACGATCATATTTGATCTTGATGCAAGTAGCATCCACAAATACGACTTCACCTTCGCGTTCAGCCATGATCTGTGTACGTGAATCGCGTGCAACCTGTGCCTCGATACCGGTACCCACGATCGGAGCATCCGTACGCAACAAAGGAACTGCCTGGCGCATCATGTTAGATCCCATCAATGCACGGTTGGCATCGTCATGTTCCAAGAACGGAATCAAAGAGGCCGCAATAGAAGCAATCTGCTGCGGAGCAACGTCCATCAAGTCGATTTCAGAAGGCGGTACAACAGGGAAGTCCGCTTCAAAACGAGCTTTCACCCTATCAAGTATAAACTTGCCATCATCGTCCAGAGGCGCATTACCCTGTGCAATGGTCAATTCTTCCTCTTCCTCTGCCGTGTAGTATTGCAAACCTTCTTCAGAGAAGTCGACTTTACCATCCACCACGTTACGATACGGAGTAGAGATAAAGCCCAGATCATTGATCTTTGCATACACACAAAGGGATGATATCAAACCGATGTTCGGACCTCAGGAGTTTCAATAGGACAAAGACGGCCATAGTGCGTATAGTGTACGTCACGAACCTCAAATCCGGCACGTTCACGAGACAGACCTCCCGGTCCCAGGGCAGACAAACGACGTTTATGCGTAATCTCAGCCAGCGGGTTTGTCTGGTCCATAAACTGCGACAAAGCATTCGTACCGAAGAAAGAGTTGACAACAGAAGAAATGGTCTTCGCGTTAATCAAATCGATCGGGGTAAACACTTCATTATCGCGAACGTTCATACGTTCACGAACCGTACGGGACATACGGGCCAGACCAATACCGAACTGGTTATACAGCTGCTCGCCAACTGTACGCACACGACGGTTGCTCAAGTGGTCGATATCATCAACAATCGCCTTCGAGTTGATCAACTCGATCAGATACTTGATGATCTCGATTATATCTTCTTTCGTCAAAACCTTAATATCATCGCTGGTAGTAAGGTTCAACTTCTTATTAATTCTGTAACGGCCTACTTCACCTAAGTCATAACGCTTTTCAGAGAAGAACAGGTTCTGAATAACTTCACGGGCACTTGCTTCATCTGCAGGTTCTGCATTACGCAACTGACGGTAAATATACAGGACAGCTTCCTTTTCAGAGTTACTGGGGTCTTTCTGGAGCGTATTATAGATGATAGCATAATCCGAAAGATTCTGGTCTTCGCGATGTAGCAGAATGTTCTGCGTACCAGACTCCAGGATAGCCTCTATGTTGTCGCTATCAAGAACCGACTCACGGTCGATGATAACGTCATTACGTTCAATAGAAACAACCTCACCGGTATCTTCATCTACGAAATCTTCCACCCAAGTCTTCAATACACGGGCAGCCAGCTTACGGCCGATCAGTTTCTTCAGGTTTGTCTTTGAAACTTTTACTTCTTCCGCCAGATTAAAGATTTCGAGAATGTCTTTATCGCTTTCAAAACCAATAGCTCTTAAAAGGGTTGTTACAGGCAATTTCTTTTTACGGTCGATATACGCATACATCACATTGTTGATGTCTGTTGCGAATTCGATCCAGGAACCTTTAAAAGGAATGATACGTGCTGAATACAACTTTGTACCATTAGCGTGTGTACTCTGTCCGAAGAACACACCGGGTGAACGGTGTAATTGTGAAACCACAACACGCTCTGCACCATTTATCACGAAAGTACCTCTCTCCGTCATATACGGAATCGGGCCCAGATACACATCCTGTATCACGGTATCGAAATCCTCGTGATCAGGGTCTGTACAATACAGTTTTAACTTCGCTTTTAAAGGCACACTATAGGTTAACCCGCGAGCGATACACTCATCGATCGTGTAACGGGGCGGATCAATATAGTAATCTAAGAACTCCAACACAAAATTGTTACGAGTATCTGCTATCGGAAAATTCTCAGCAAATACCTTATACAATCCCTCCTTTTTTCTCTTTTCGGGAGGTGTGTCAAGTTGAAGAAAGTCTTGAAATGACTTCAATTGTACTTCGAGAAAGTCCGGATACGGGAACTGATTTTTAATCGAAGCAAAATTAACTCTTTGGTTTTCAGCTGTTGAAGACATCTAGTAAGGAATTTATTGAACTTATTGAAATTATAGACACAAAAAGGTTAAGAATCTCCTTGGAGGGAGACTCTTAACCAAATCACCTGATTACCAGGTTATAAATACTATTTAAGCTCAACTTCAGCTCCAGCTTCTTCCAACTGTTTCTTCAATGCTTCAGCATCAGCTTTAGCGATTCCTTCTTTGATAGCGCTGGGAGCACCATCTACCATATCTTTAGCTTCTTTCAAACCAAGACCTGTTAATTCTTTTACCAACTTAACGATAGCCAGCTTGTTTGCACCAGCTGCTTTCAATACTACGTCAAAAGAAGTCTTTTCTTCTTCTGCAGCAGCAGCGCCGCCAGCAGCAGGACCAGCAACAGCAACAGCTGCAGCTGCAGGTTCGATACCATATTCTTCTTTCAGGATTGTAGCCAGTTCGCTAACTTCTTTTACGGTCAGGTTTACTAATTGTTCTGCAAAAGCTTTCAAATCTGCCATTTTTGTATGATTTAAATGTTTGTTTATCTGTGTAAATTAAAAAAATTATCTTTCTTCCAGAGTCTTCAACAGACCATGGATAGTTTGTCCTGATGACTGAAGAGCAGAGATAACGTTCTTCGCCGGAGATTGCAACAGCATGATAACATCTCCGATAAGTTCGTTTTTGCTCTTGATATTTACCAGTGCTTCAAGGTTCTCTGCTCCGACATAGAAGCTTTCCTGTACATAGGCAGCTTTCAATTCCGGTTTAGCAACAGTATCTTTCTTAGCATCCTTGGTAAAACTCTTAATCAGACGAGCAGGTGCGTTAGCAGTCTGTGAGAACATCACAGCTGTATTGCCTTTCATTGCAACATGCAGAGGAGAAAAATCACCACCTACATTTTCCAATGCTTTCTTAAGCAAGTTATTCTTTACAACAACCAACTTGATCTCATTCTTGAAACATTCCCGTCTCAATTTGCTTGTTTTCTCAGCATTCAATGCTTCGATATCAGTCAAATAGAAATTAGGATATTCCTTTACGATTTCAGTCAGTTGATCTATGACTAAGCTCTTATCTTCCTTTTTCATTGTCCAATAATTTTAATTAGTTTTCTTCAACTGATTTGGGGTCTATTTTAATACCCGCACTCATTGTACTTGAAAGATAAATGCTCTTTATATATGTACCTTTAGCTGCAGACGGTTTCAACTTCAGAAGAGTTGAAATAAATTCCTTAGCATTGTCACGGATCTGATCGGGGTTAAAAGAAACCTTACCGATTGAAGTGTGAACGATACCGGATTTGTCTACCTTAAAGTCGATCTTACCTTGCTTAACTTCTTTCACAGCGTTGCCGATCTCATTGGTAACCGTACCACTCTTAGGGTTAGGCATCAAACCACGCGGGCCTAATACTCTACCCAGAGCACCGATTTTACCCATGATAGAAGGCATCGTGATAATTACGTCAATATCAGTCCAACCGCCTTTAATCTTTTCAATATACTCATCTAATCCTACATAGTCAGCTCCAGCAGCAGTTGCTTCAGCTTCCTTGTCTGGTGTACATAATGCGAGAACCCGAACTTGCTTACCAGTCCCGTGAGGCAGTGAAACCACGCCTCTTACCATTTGGTTAGCTTTACGAGGGTCAACACCTAAACGGACATCAACATCTACGGATGCATCAAACTTAGTAGTAGTAATTTCCTTTACTAAAGCTGAAGCTTCTTTCAATGTGTATGCTTTCCCAGCTTCAATCTTGCCCAAAGCCAACTTTTGATTCTTTGTAAGTTTACTCATCTCAATTGAAGTTTATTAATTATTACCCGGGAATGTCCCTTTAACAGTGATACCCATACTTCTTGCTGTTCCGGCAACCATTTTCATAGCTGACTCAACAGTGAAGCAGTTCAGATCGACTAACTTGTCTTCTGCAATAGTTTTTACCTGATCCCAAGAGATTTCTGCAATCTTCTTACGATTCGGCTCAGCAGAACCACCTTTCTGTTTGGAAGCTTCCAGTAATTGGATAGCAACAGGAGGTGTTTTCACAACAAAGTCGAAAGACTTATCAGCATAGTAAGTAATTACCACAGGTAAAACCTTACCAGCCTTGTCTTGGGTTCTGGCATTAAATTGCTTGCAAAACTCCATAATATTAATACCCTTAGAACCTAAAGCAGGTCCTACTGGGGGAGAAGGGTTTGCTGCTCCTCCTTTAATCTGCAATTTGATTTGTCCAGCAACTTCTTTAGCCATTGTTTCTAAAATTTTTTAGATATATAACATCGATAACTTTAAGAAAGGAGTACTTTTCGTAACAAGAGTACTTATTCTTTCTCTACTTGCATATAACCCAACTCAAGCGGTGTCTTACGTCCGAAGACCTTAACCATCACTTTGAGTTTCTTTTTCTCGGCATTGACCTCTTCGATTACACCGGTGAAACCGTTGAACGGTCCAAAGGTGATTTTCACATTCTCGCCAACATAGAACTGGATGTCCAGGTCTTCCTGCTGTTCCTGCAGTTCGTCGACCGTACCTAAAATACGGCTTACTTCTGCCGGACGCAAGGGAACGGGATTATCCGATCCACCTAAAAATCCAATCACATTGGGAATGTTTCTCAATCGATGAGCAACTTCTCCGACCAATGCAGCCTCTACCAATACATAACCCGGCAAGTAAGCTCTTTCTTTCATCACTTTCTTACCATTACGTACCGTGAAAGTCTTTTCCGTAGGAATCAGCACCTGGTTGACATATTCACCCAGATCTGTATTCTTCAGTTCAGCCTCGAGGTATTCTCTGACTTTATTCTCCTTGCCACTAATGGCGCGCAGAACATAAAATTTCTTTTGAATATCAGACATACTCTAAACTGATTAAAAGATTTTCTCGTAGAAGAAACGCATCACGCCTTCAAAGCCTAAATCAATAACAAAGATTAATGCGGCGATTATAAGGGAAGCAAACATAACAACCACAGCACTATTGGAAAGCTCTGTTCTCGTAGGCCAAGAAACTTTATAAACAAGTTCGTTATAAGATTCCTTAATATAAGTAATTATCTTTTTCATCGAATCTATAGATTTTTAGCACGGAAGGAGAGGCTCGAACTCCCGACACCTGGTTTTGGAGACCAGTGCTCTACCGACTGAGCTACTTCCGTAAAATAGCCAGTCCTTTAACAAGACTGGCTACACTTTGTATGTATTTGAATTAGTTTTCTAATTCTGTGATCTGACCAGCACCTACTGTACGTCCACCTTCGCGGATAGCGAAACGAAGACCTACGTTACAAGCTACCGGGTAGATCAGTTCAACTTCGATTGTTACGTTATCACCAGGCATTACCATTTCAGTTCCTTCCGGAAGAGTGATTTCACCTGTAACGTCCAATGTACGGATATAGAACTGAGGACGGTATTTGTTGTGGAACGGAGTGTGACGACCACCTTCTTCTTTTTTCAGGATATAAACCTCAGCTTTGAAGCGAGAGTGTTCTTTAACCTGACCCGGGTGGCAGATTACCATACCACGTTTGATTTCGTTCTTGTCGATACCACGCAACAACAGACCTACGTTGTCACCAGCTTCACCCTGATCCAACAGCTTACGGAACATTTCAACACCTGTTACAACAGATTTCATGCCGTCAGCACCCAGACCGATGATCTGAACTTCTTCACCAACTTTTACGATACCTGTTTCGATACGACCTGTAGCAACTGTACCACGACCTGTGATAGAGAACACGTCTTCAACCGGCATCAAGAAAGGTTTGTCAACTTCACGCGGAGGCAGCGGAATCCAAGTATCTACAGCTTCCATCAGCTCCATTACTTTTTCTTCCCATTTTGCGTCACCGTTCAAAGCACCCAGAGCAGAACCACGGATGATCGGAGTGTTATCGCCGTCGAAATCATAGAAAGAAAGCAATTCTCTCATTTCCATTTCAACCAGTTCCAACATTTCTTCGTCGTCTACCATGTCACATTTGTTCATGAAAACAACCAATCTCGGAACGTTTACCTGACGAGCCAACAGGATGTGCTCGCGAGTCTGAGGCATAGGACCATCAGTAGCAGCAACTACGATGATAGCACCGTCCATCTGAGCAGCACCAGTTACCATGTTCTTTACGTAGTCGGCGTGACCCGGACAGTCTACGTGAGCATAGTGACGGTTTGCAGTCGAATACTCTACGTGAGAAGTGTTGATTGTAATACCTCTCTCTTTTTCTTCAGGAGCGTTGTCGATAGAATCGAATGAACGCAATTCTGAAAGACCTTTCTTTGCCAATACTGTTGTGATAGCAGCTGTCAAAGTTGTTTTACCGTGGTCAACGTGACCAATCGTACCAATGTTCACATGTGGTTTCGATCTGTCAAATTTCTCTTTTGCCATAACTTTAATTGTTCTTTATTTGATTAATGATCATGTTCTAAAATATCATTTTTGAGCCGGTGCCGAGACTTGAACTCGGGACCTCTTCCTTACCAAGGAAGTGCTCTACCGCTGAGCTACACAGGCAATAAATAAGAGCGGAAGACGGGGCTCAAACCCGCGACCCTCAGCTTGGAAGGCTAATGCTCTATCAACTGAGCTACTTCCGCAATTTAATTGCCAATTGTCCATTTTCAATTAGCAAGTGGGCAGTGATGGATTCGAACCACCGAAGTCGAAAGACAGCTGAGTTACAGTCAGCCCCATTTGGCCACTCTGGTAACTGCCCAATATGTTTTTTTGAGCCTCTTGTCGGATTCGAACCAACGACCCCGAGATTACAAATCACGTGCTCTGGCCAACTGAGCTAAAGAGGCATGTCCGCTTCAAAAAGCAGCCGTTTCGTCACCAAGGCGAAACGGCTGCAAATTTAGGCATTATTTCTTACATACCAAATTTATCTACCGTTTTTTTTATTTGGCTCTGATTTTTTCCTTGAATTTAACTAATTGCTTTTCCAGCGCTTCGACACATTCGTCGATTGATCCTTCAAAAGTGTCATTTACCTTCTCAGCAAAACAGTCTCCATTCTTAATTTTCAGTCGAATAGCAGCTTCTTTATTCTTCGCGGTCTCAGGTTTGACGACCTTCAACGTTACTTCTGCTAATATTATGCCGTCGAAGTATTGCTCCAACTTACTAACTTTCTTCTGAATAAACGCTTCCAGTTGAACTGTTGCGTCAAAATGGATTGCCTGAATTCTAATGTCCATAATTAACCTCCTTCTTTTTGTGCTCTTGGATGAGCATGATACACTTTTTTTAATTCCTCAAAGGTTGTATGTGTGTAAATACTGGTTGAAGCCAGACTGCTGTGTCCGAGTAACTCTTTCACGGCGTTCAGCTCCGCTCCGTTATTCAACATACTTGTCGCAAATGAATGTCTTAATACGTGGGGACTGCATTTTGCCAATGTCGGAATGTCCGAGAGCTTCTTTTTTACTATTGTATAAAGAATGCCGGTGGACAACTGTTCTCCGTTCTTCCGAACCAAGAACCATCCGCTTCCTGAGCCAACTTCACGATTTCGGACTTCAGTGTATGCAAGCATCAAGTTTTTCAATCTTTCTGCAAAAGGGATCAACCGTTGTTTGTTGCGCTTCCCCGTCACCTTGATCTGCATGGCATCGTAGTCTATGTCGGCATCTAACAAGCCGACCAACTCCGAACGCCGCACACCGGTGTCGTAAAGCATTTCAAGAATCAAGCGATCCCTCACACCTTCAAAATCCTCATTAAACCCGTCTCCATCCAGCAATTGTTCCATATCCTTCTCTTTTACAAAAGTAGGTAACGGCTTCTTTGTTTTCGGACCGATTACAAACCGTAACGGGTTTACAGAAACAAATCCCTGCTTCATAAGGAATTTAAAAAAAGACTTCAAAGAACTTAATTTCCGGTTGACCGACACGGGCGAAATCTTGCTATCCAATAAGAATATAATCCAATTCCGTACAATATCCGTATCTACCTCTTCCGGTATAAATGCGCCTTCCTTCTTCTCTTTTACAAAACCTTCAAACTGATGCAAATCCTGAGAATAAGCATCAATCGTATATTCGGAATAATTCCGCTCATACCGAAGATAATCTAAAAACGAATCAATCTGCACATTCACGTTGCATCAACTTTTATGCAACGAAAATAGGAATAAGAATCCAATAAAACAAGCCTGGCAGATAGATTTTGTATTTTTATTCTTCTACCTGCTGCAATTGCTGAACGTAAACAGCGCGCATAGTCTGTTTTCTCTTTGTAACAGAGGGTTTTTCGAAAGCCTGACGGTTTCTCAATTCTTTAACTACACCTGTCTTTTCAAACTTTCTTTTGAATTTCTTCAGCGCTTTTTCAATGTTTTCGCCTTCTTTCAATGGAACTACGATCATAATTTAATTTTATTATATTGTTTATTACTATATCCACAAATTGGGCAGCAAAATTACTGATTGTTTCGGGATTAGCAAAACTTTCGAAGAATATTTTTTATAAATCATCCAACCGGAAAGGCGGATAAGCAATCCCCTTTTCCGTTATAATCGCAGTTATCAGTTCGTGGGAAGTCACATCGAAAGCAGGATTATAGGCTTTCACTCCTTCGGGAGCCATCCTCGAAGTGTACCACATATCCGTAATTTCATCGGGGCTACGTTCTTCGATGACGATCGAATCTCCGTCCGGACAAGCCAGGTCGATCGTCGACGTCGGCCCCAGCACATAAAAAGGAATGCCGTAATGACGGGCCAGGATCGCCACGCCTGAAGTTCCGATTTTGTTGGCCACATCACCATTAGCCGCGATCCGGTCGCAACCGACCACAACCGCCTGCACCCAACCTTTTTTCATGACGATCGACGCCATATTATCGCAGATCAGCGTAACGTCCACGCCGGCCTTATGCAATTCGTAGGCCGTCAGGCGCGCTCCCTGCAGCAGCGGGCGTGTTTCATCGGCAAACACCTTAAATCCGTACCCGCGTTCTTCCCCCAGATAGACCGGAGCCAATGCCGTCCCATATTCCGAAACAGCCAAATGCCCGGCATTACAGTGTGTCAGGATTCCCATTCCCGGCTTGAGCAAGGAAAGGCAGTTCTCCCCTATCTTACGGCAAGCGGCTGCATCTTCTGCCCGGATAGCCTCCGACTCGGCATGTAAAAGCCGCAGAAGTTCCACCACCGGAACGTCCGGATGACCGGTTACGACCTTCTCCATCCGGTTCAACGCAGCAACCAGATTGACCGCCGTCGGACGAGAAGACGCCAGATAGTCCTTGATCTTCAGAAATTCCCTGTGAAAATCATCGAACGTAGCAGCCTGAATCCGCCTGCTACAAACATAAATGCCATAGGCAGCCGCAATCCCGATAGCAGGTGCTCCGCGTACCTTTAACTTATAGATAGCATCCCAAACCTCGGCAGCCGAAGCGAGGGAAACATAAACTTCTTCACCCGGCAAACGGGTCTGATCCAAAATAATGACAGCGCTCGCATCTTCATTCAGGCGAACGGTCTTTAAGGCGGCAATAATTGTATTCATCTTTTTTATTTACTGATCAAAAATGGCTCGGCATATCCATAGAGGGCTTATGTGTCACAATAAGAATTATAGAAGTAAGTGCAGAAACCCCTAAAGCCGCGTATCCGATAATCCAACCGGTCGTTTGACCACGCCGGTTACAATAATAGGAGAAATTGCCTTCCTCACTCTGCCCGATCCGGATGCCCGAAGGAGACATCTTTCCGGCATCTACCCATTCGGAAAGATAGAAAGACGATTCATAAACGGATTTATGTTCTTCCTTTCCCGTATAAATGGTCAGATAACTCCTGATATGCAACGGACTGTTTCGCTCCGTGAACTCCATTACTTTCAGGTTTGTCCTGTTGCCGTCGGATGTCACAAAAGAGCGTTTCGTAAAGCTGCAATCAGGAATCCGGTCCAGAAACTCCCGTCCCAAACACAAAGCTGAAGATTCGACCCTTGACTTAGGTGGAATAAATTCGACTCCTCTCGGCAACTGCACTTCCCCGAAAAAGGAACCGCTTGAATAACCGCTGACCGTGCCATCTTGCCAGGTAGAAGAGTAAGATTCCACCTTCCCATGTACAGGCATTACATCCTGATAATAGCTTATCGCTTCGTCTCCCAGAACCAGGGAAGAACGTTGCCAATCGATATACATCGGCTCGTCCAACTTATTATACACTGTCACATTCACCGGCGCATCTTCCCCATAAAAATTATAAATGATGCACACGCTGTCGTTCTCCTGCACGAAATCATTATATTCGTTCATTCCCGAAATACCACTATTGGCACTCAACATCGAATAGTAGTACGACGAACAGGAGCTTAAACAGAAAAGCAAGCCCAAGAAACAGGTAAAAACAATCAACTTCTTCATGGCTTTCTATGTATTAAAGTGTGTAGAGGCAAATATAAGCATTTAAACCGATTTCCGGTTTAAACGGCATCGATTTATTTGTATTCATTTCCATGGGCATGGAAAACAACTGTCTATATGATCAAAAGTAATTGTCTTCGCATTCAAAAGTAATTGTTTTTGTGGTTACAGACAATTGTTTTCTTTTCCAGATATCATTATCTAAATAAAAGAAAAAAGGAACTGTATATATTTTATATATAATATATATGGTAGGGAAAAACCGCTTTCCGTTCAGCATATGCCTATAAGCGTTGAACATCAACTCCTATATAAAACCGCTTTCTGTTCAGTATAGAAAAACAATACAGTATATCCTATTTTGCCTTATATTATCATATTTGGTATGATTACAAGGAAAAACAGTGCTACTTTTGTACAACAAAGCGTAGTTCTTGCCAATTTAGATAGACAGCTTTCAACCGGGTTCAAAGATAATCCCCGCCAGGTTCTTTCGTTATCCGGGAATTTTATAACTTTGCAACTATAGTAAACGTTGACAAAATAAATAAAATGCGATGAAAACAAACATTCCTGAACGCATTGCCGCCCTGAGGGACGCAATGAAACAGCATAAGATTGATGCTTACATCATTCCGACTTCCGATCCGCACATGAGCGAATATCCGGCCGACTGCTGGAAATACCGTGAATGGATATCCGGGTTCACCGGTTCGGCCGGTACTGTCGTCATTACAGCCGACAAAGCCGGATTATGGACTGACTCCCGTTATTTCCTGCAAGCTACGACCGAATTGGAAGGAACGGGTATCGAACTTTACAAAATGATGCTGCCTGAAACACCGACAATCCCGGAGTTCCTGTCGCATGAGCTTAAAGCCGGGCAAACAGCCGGACTGAATGGCGAAACATACAGCTTAGCCGAAGCACGCGCTTTGGAGAAATCACTGGCTGCAAAGGATATCAAACTGGACACAAACGCTTCCCTGATCGATCCTATCTGGAAAGACCGGCCAGCCATCCCGGAAGCACCGATGTTCGAAATGCCGATCGAGCTGAGTGGAAGATCTGTTGAAGACAAATTGCTCGACATCAACAAGATGTTGCATAAAGCCGGTGCCGACTGCACCATTCTGTCAGCCTTGGACGAAGTGGCCTGGACATTCAATATCCGGGGAACGGATGTTACTTACAATCCGGTTGTCGTCAGCTACGCCTTTATTTCCGAAAAGGAAAGCGTGCTCTTCGTCAATCCGAAGAAACTTCCGGCCGACATAGCCGAACATCTGAAGAAAGAAGGGGTGACATTGGCCGACTATGGCATGTTGGCTACTTATCTTTCACGCCTGCCCGAACAGACACGGGTTTTCATCGACGGCAAACGGACGAATGTCGCCATCTGCAATGCCTTGCCGAAAAGCAGCATCCTTATTGAAGGAATTTCGCCCGCCAACCACCTGAAAAGTATCAAAAACGAAACAGAGATCAAGGGATTCCGCAATGCTGTCCTGAAAGACGGTATCGCCATGACCAAGTTCTTTTTCTGGCTGGAAAACAGCCTGAAGGCCGGAGAAAAAGTGACGGAGTTGAGTGCAGCGGCCAAACTAACGGGCCTGCGCGCCGAGCAACCGCAATATGTGATGGACAGTTTCGCCAGCATCTCCAGCTACGGTCCTCATGGGGCAGTCGTGCACTACTCTCCTACTCCTGAAACGGATACGGAATTGAAAACCGACAGCTTATACCTGCTCGACTCCGGTGCACAATACCTGGACGGGACAACCGACATCACCCGCACAATCGCCCTTTGCGACGAGCCGACCGAACAGATGAAGAAAGACTTCACCCGCGCCCTGAAAGGGACGATCGGTATCGCCAAATGTAAATTCCCGGCGGGCATACGGGGTTGCCTGATCGACGCTTTCGCCCGCAAGGCGCTTTGGGATGCCGGCATCAACTACCTGCACGGCACCTGTCACGGCATCGGCCACTGCCTCAACGTGCATGAAGGGCCGCAGAGCATTCGCATGGAAGAAAACCCTGTCATCCTCGAACCCGGCATGGTGATGAGCGACGAGCCGGCCATGTACCGCCCCGGCGAATATGGTATCCGGACGGAAAATATGATCCTGATCCGCGAAGACAGTGAAACCGAGTTCGGGAAGTTCCTCAGCTTCGAGACATTGACTTTATGTTACATCGACACCAAGCTGGTCATCCCGTCCATGCTCTCCGTACGCGAACATGCCTGGTTGAACAAATACCACCAGATGGTGTACGAACTGGTAAGCCCGCATCTGAATGAAGAAGAGAAGGCTTGGCTGAAAGAGAAAACAACAGAAATCTAACTAAATAATTATGGCTTTAATTAAATCGGTAAGGGGCTTTACACCCAAAATTGGTAAAGATACATTCCTGGCAGACAACGCCGCGATAATAGGTGATGTCGAAATAGGCGAAGGGTGCAGTATCTGGTTCGGAACGGTACTGCGCGGCGATGTCAATTCCATCCGCATCGGTAATGGCGTAAATATACAGGACGGATCTGTCCTGCACACGTTATATGAGAAATCGACCATTGAAATCGGCGACGATGTCTCGGTCGGCCATAACGTGACGATCCACGGGGCGAAAATATGCAACGGCGCCTGATCGGGATGGGTTCGGTGGTGCTGGACCATGCCGTGATCGGCGAAGGGGCCATTGTGGCTGCCGGATCAGTCGTGTTGAGCAAAACAATCGTCGAGCCGGGAAGCATCTACGCCGGCGTACCGGCCAAATTCGTCAAGAAAGTGGACCCGGAACAGGCGAAAGAGATCAATCAGAAGATCGCCAAGAATTATCATATGTACTCATCCTGGTATAAAGAAGAAGGGGCGGAATAGATGAAAAAGATTGGATGGGCAATACTACTGCTTGCCTGTTGCATAGGAGTTTTTTTAGCATTGCCCTCCAATTATTACCTGCGCAGGGCGCTCACGCATTTCCTCCCCAAGATCGACCAATACCCGATCTTTGAGAACCGGATCGTGAAGGCGGGCGATCCGTCTCCCTGGAAACAGGCGGAGGCATACAACACTTGTTCGATTCCGGAGAAGTATCTTCCGGTCTTTGACGAATTAGGAACGGTGGCGTATGTCGTCATACAGGACAGTTCGTTGCTTTTCGAGCAATATTGGGAAGACTATTCGCCGGAATCGCACAGTAACTCGTTTTCGATGGCTAAAAGCATCGTGTCGTTAGCTATCGGATGCGCCATCGATGATGGCTTGATCCGGGGCGTGGACCAGCCGGTCAGTGACTTTTTTCCGGAATTCAACGGATATAACGGGAAAACGCTTACCATCCGCCACCTGCTGACAATGAGCGCAGGCGTCGATTTCCAGGAGGCTTATTCTTCCCCCTTCTCCCCCACGACAAAACTGTATTACGGGAATGACCTGCACAAGATCGCGTTCGGCATGAAAGAGATAGCCGAACCGGGCATAAACTTTATCTATCAGAGCGGCGTCACCCAGCTACTCGCTTTCTTAGTGGAGAAGGCGACAGGAGAAAGCGTCAGTTCGTATGTCTCCCGCAAACTATGGACCCCGATGCAAGCGGAAGAGAATGCCTTGTGGAGCTTGGATAAAAAGGACGGTATGAAAAAGGCCTATTGTTGCTTCAACAGCAATGCACGCGACTTTGCGCGTTTCGGTCAATTGCTCCTGAACGGGGGAAGCTGGAACGGCAGACAACTGATTTCGGAAAGCTACCTGAAAGAGGCGACGACACCGGACAGTACGCTCCGCTTTGCGGAATACGACGAACCGAACCGTTGCTACGGTTTCCAGTTCTGGCATCTGAACTACAAAGGCATGGACATTCCGTACATGCGGGGAATACTCGGGCAATATGTCTTTATAATTCCCGATAAGAATGCAGTTGTCGTACGCCTCGGACACAAACGTAGCGACACCCGCACCGGACAACACTATCCGGATGACATCAACACTTGGCTGGACGCTGCATTGGACATAATGGAACAAGGAAAACAAAACAATCATTGATGAAAGAATATAACTATCTCCTGATGGATCTGGACGGCACGATTACCGACCCGATGATCGGCATTACCCGGTGTGTCGAATATGCGTTGAACCATTTCGGCATACAAGTCAAGGACCTTCGGGAGCTCTGCCCTTTTATCGGGCCTCCCCTCTTGGATTCATTCCGGGGATTTTACCATTTTACGGATGAACAGGCGAAAGAGGCTGCGGCTAAATACCGCGAACGTTTTGCCGATACAGGCATTTACGAAAATAAGCTATACGAAGGGATGAAAGATTTTCTGGAGGAGGCAACCCGGCAAGGACGCACCCTTATACTGGCAACATCCAAACCGACAGTCTTTGCCAAACGCATCCTGGACTATTTCGATATAGACCGCTACTTTACTTTTGTCGCCGGAAGCGGCCTGGACGGTTCTTTCTATACAAAAGGAGATGTAATCCGCCACGCATTGCAGAGCAATAACCTGACGGACCTCTCATCTGTTGTCATGATCGGCGACCGCAAGCACGACATCATCGGAGCCAAAGAAAACCAGCTCGACTCCATCGGTGTGCTTTACGGGTATGGCGACCGGGCGGAATTATCTGCGGCAGGGGCCGATTATATCGTGACCGATATTGCAGAACTGCGCCGGCAACTCTTGCATCAATAACATAATCTTATCAGATACCGGCAGATAACATCTCCGCCGAACACTCCGACGCAATAAAGGATTCCCAAACGGTAGCCTTTCAGGTTACAGGAGACTTTCAACGCCTGGAACATCCAGACAAGTGTCCAGATCAGAAAGACAAAGGCAACAAGTGACAACCATATTCCGACAAGGAATCCGGGCTGTTGCATCATTTCTACCGGAGATTGGTGCATGTCCATTTTTGCCAGATTCTGCATGGGTGGCAGAAATTCAAAAAGATTCATAATGATCAACGGCAGCTGTGCAAACGCTACTGTTCCCAACACATCTATTAACCGGATGTGCGAACGGGACAAAAGCAAACCGCCCAGATAAAACAGGGCAACAGGGACTAACCATACGACAAGATGTTCCACCGCATAACACCACCATGCCGGATTAGGAGCCGGCCCGAAATGTAACAATCCATGATAATGCCATGCCGAAAAATAACAGAGCACTGTTGAAACAACCATTCCCGCCAATCCCCAAAGTAAGGAATCTAACCCGGCAACCCGCTCAAACGGATTTACCAATCCGTACAAATACTGCTTTTTCATAATTTATTCCATTTTATTCAGTTTATCAATCAAATCATCCAATATATTCCGGACAGTAGGATAGCTGACGCCGATATTCTTTGCCATATCCTTCAAACTGCCGCTCGACTTGATAAAGTCTACCACAAACTGCTGCTCTTTATCCGTCAGCTTGGCAAGTACAGGCAGCTCGAATGTGCCGCAGACTTCCGTTTCACACTCTCCGCAAAACATCCGGCTGACTAACAGCGGAGCATCGCAGGCAGGACATTGTAAAGGCAAACGCCTCTTTATTTCACTCATACACTTCACCTCCTATGATTATTTATATTTGTAATACTTCGCATCAAAAATACATATTACTTTATAAATACGCAAATATAATTGAATATTATTCATTATAAATTCAATATTATTGAACACGCATTAGATTTACAAGCAAGAAGGACTTATATATTCATCTGGCATAATATGCCGGTATTTAGAGAAATTCAACTACATTTGTGACAAAACTCATAAAAACTAAACAAGTTATATCATGAAAGTAAACAACCTGTGGATAACAGCCTTAGCATGCGGGCTTTCGTTATCAGCTTACGGACAACAGACAGGAGGCGGTATCTCTTCCGATATGTTGCAGGAAATCAAACAAGCTTACAAGGGAACACCGGCTGACAAAGCGATTCATAACGCTATCAGCAACAACGACATCAACAAGCTGGCAGTCAACAATGACAGTAAAAACAATTTCGACACCTACTTTTCCCATAAGGTGAACAGTAAAGGTATCACGAACCAGAAGTCATCCGGCCGTTGCTGGTTGTTCACAGGACTGAATGTCATACGCGCCCGGGCCATCGCTAAATATAATCTTCCGGAATTCGAACTGTCACAAAACTATAACTTCTTCTGGGACCAGTTGGAAAAAGCAAATCTCTTCCTGCAGGGAATCATCGACACACGGGAGAGGCCGATGGATGACAAGATGGTGGAATGGTTGTTCAAGAATCCGATCGGAGACGGCGGACAGTTTACCGGCATATCCGACAACCTGATGAAATATGGCGTTGTTCCTTCCGAAGTAATGGTTGAAACACATAGCAGTGACAATACCAGCCGTATGGCAAACCTGCTCGGACTGAAGCTGAAAGAATACGGATTGGCTTTGCGCGACGCCAAAAGCTCAAAGCCGGAAGCGTTGGCAAAACGTAAGACCGAGATGTTAGGGGAAATCTACCGTATGCTGGTCCTCAACCTGGGCGAACCACCTACGAAATTCACCTGGACCCGCAAGGACGCAAACGGCAAACCGGTGGAGACAAAGGAATATACGCCGCAATCATTCTATCAGGAATTTGTCGGCGAAGACCTGAAAAACAATTATGTCATGCTGATGAACGATCCGAGCCGCGACTACTATAAATTATACGAAATCGATTATGACCGCCATGCTTACGATGGCAAGAACTGGACGTATGTCAACCTCCCGATAGAAGATATCAAAGAGATGGCAATCGCTTCCATCAAGGACAGCACGATGATGTATTTCTCTTGCGATGTGGGTAAGTTCTTCGACCGCGAACGGGGTGCACTCGATGTAAACTATTATGACTACGGTTCATTGATGGGCACTACCTTCGGAATGGACAAGAAACAGCGCATCCAGACTTTCGCCAGCGGCTCCTCCCATGCCATGACTCTGATGGCTGTCGACCTGGACGCAAACGGCAAGCCTAAAAAATGGATGGTGGAAAACAGCTGGGGACCGGGTGCAAACAGCGGCCACCTGATCATGACGGACGAATGGTTCAACGAATATATGTTCCGCCTGGTCGTAAACAAAAAGTTTATCACCAACAAAGTAAAAGAGGTATTGAAACAGACTCCGACACGGTTACCGGCTTGGGACCCGATGTTTGCGGAAGAGGATTAAAGACCTATTACTTACAGCATTACAAGCAAAAATAAACGTTTCTATCAAATCAGTTTCTTAAATCAAATTATTAATGAAAAATAAATGTATATCTTTCCTATTAGTGCTGCTATGCGGATGTTTGCCTGTAAAGGAAGACTTTACATCCAGAGAAAAGGATACAGATTCATTCTTCCCAATTCTCACACGGTCGAATGCTACATTATTCGATATTGTCGAAGTAGTAAAAGAGTATAATGCTGCTTGCCCTTTTGTAGATGATTTTACTCAATTCTACGGATATCCCATTTGGGAGGAAGT
Source organism: Parabacteroides sp. AF48-14 (assembly GCF_003477465.1). Lineage (NCBI taxonomy): Bacteria > Pseudomonadati > Bacteroidota > Bacteroidia > Bacteroidales > Tannerellaceae > Parabacteroides > Parabacteroides sp. AF48-14. The sequence continues at coordinate 56,556 of NZ_QUDI01000001.1, read as the reverse complement.
GCTAAACATTCATATTGATGCTTGTGAAGTTTATGTCGTCCCAATTAAACATCCACAAAAAGAAGAAATAGAATCTATTTGGTTCTTATCTAAACAACCAGACGGTATCCATTTTTTTGTATTTGCACGGGTAGAAAGACCAGAAGATTTAAAAGATCAAGATTGGATGTTTGACTATTTTACCCAAAATGTGCTGAAAATATCTCCTAAAAGTGGATTATTTTTTCTTCCAAAGCAACAAGTCACAAAAGGATTAATTGACGTTGAATATTGCAATGACATATATAGTTCAGCCGGCGGTCAAACATATTATCAAGGTCGACATTGTTGGCATGAATTTATATATATAGCATCTCGTTTTGAAGAAGGTAGCACGGGAAGTGGTGGAGGTGGAAGCGGTGGAGGAAGCCTTAGTGGCTATATTCCTCAAAATCGAGGAGAAGTCGCTTCTGCAAAAGTAGTTACCCTGGAGAATAAGTTGGTAAATTACACTAAAAACCTCACCGATAAACAAGTCTTAAAATTAGAGGATGCTCTCGCTAAAATGTTAAATATATGTGGACTTAATACATTGAATCAATACCTTGTAGAAAGAGGTAGAAAACTGAGTAGCATCGTTTTTATCAAACCACAGGATTGGGTAGAAGGGCAAGAAGCTGAATTTAACGCAAAGTATAGCGGTTTAAACTTTTACGAAGAAAATAATATAACAATGGGGACTCTTGCCCATGAATATATTCATTTTTTTCAAGCCTCTTTGAATAATTGGAATTTATCTAATGAGCAGAGAGGCAAATTGGAAGTCGAACGACACATCCTTTTAGACATAATTTATGAAGTTGATATGAAAAAAAGAGACTCGGATCTATTTGCAAACAGGGGACAAACAAGATTATTTAACGGAATAAGGACCAATAACTTAGAAAATGAATACAATAAATGGTTATCTGAAATCACCGATAAATTTTCAAAAATTCCTCAAAGCATAGATATAAATAAAGTTGCATATTGGGCTGTCGAATATGGGAAATACACAATCAATCCTGAATATGGGAAATATGATTATACCGTAAATTACGATTTTGTAATTAATTCAATGTTAGAAATTGTCAGTAATAGTAATTGTTATAAATAAAGGAGGCACATTATGGTACGTTTTATATTTTTTGTTTGTATGGTTATGTTTTGTACAATTGACGGATATTCCCAACTTCCCGAATTTCAAGAACATGAATTAGGAATAGCCCAAGGGGAAAAAAATCGTTACAGTATCAAAGCAGATTATTATTCACTCTATATAAGAAACCTAAATAACACAATCGAAGGAGATATCGATTGTCTTGATTATAAGGGAGGATATTGTGGTTATGTGCTGGAATGGCCGGATAGGAGAAACGACATTCAACAGATCGTCAACACGATTCTTCAACCCTACAAGGATATGATTAACAATTCCCGATATAAAGGAATCATCATCACATTCTATCTACCTATTACGGGAGGGAAAATAAAGGATATCTCCTTTGTTTACAACAAGGAGCTCGTTATCCCAATCACTTTCATCGAAAAGTTAGAGAAAGAACTGAAAGAAAAAATAACCTTCCATATCGAGTTTGACGCGACATCCAAAACGAAGCCATTAAGAGATTATACGAATATTGCCATTGAAGCATCTTATTCTGTAGAATAACGGAAAAAGCAGCGGCAAGAATCTATATGAGAAGTTTATCACAAACAAAGTAAAAGAAGTACTGAAACAGACTCCGACACGGTTGCCGGCTTGGGATCAGATGTTTGCGGAAGAGGATTAAAAAATAAAGCCCCCGACTTCGCCTGAAATCGGGGGCTTTATTTTTTAATTCGGTTAACACCAAAGGATACTATTTCAACGAAATTAAATCCTCCATCCGATTCAGGAAAGTTTTTGTTTTATCAAAAAAAGGAAAGACTTCCTCCTCTGTCCAATCAAATAAATCATATTACAACACCCTCCTCTTCCACATTTTTATGAAATATCGTAAAACTCCGTTTGCTCCACTCGCTGAAAGTATAAAGTACTGGATTTATCATTTCGCCCAATGTCCATCCTAACTCTACCAAAGGATAAGCGATCGTATCAAAATCCTCATTACAGATTTTATCTTTATCAACCAAAATCAGAATATCCCAATCAGAATCTGCACGAGCTTCATTCCTGGCTCTTGAGCCAAAAAGTATAGCCTTTGCATTTGGAGCTACCGTCTGCAAGGTTTTTTTAATTTCATTCAAAATGAATTCCCGTGTTTGCTTCATATCACAAAGATATGATAATAATATTCAATCTCGACCCCAATCCGAGGTTTTGCTCCCATTTGCAAAATAAGAGTTCCGCCAGCCATCAGATCGGCATGTGTCAGATAGCATTTATTATATGCTTTCCCGTTGAGTGTTGCATGCTGGATATAGATATTTTCGGGGCTGTTATCACGCGTCTCGACGACAAAGGTCTTCCCGGTTGCATATTTCGGATCCAGGCGGAACTCTACACGATCGAACACCGGACTTGTAATCTCGTAGCGCAAGTCACCCGGACAAACGGGATAAATACCGGCAGCAGCCAAGACATACCAGGCCGACATCTGTCCGACATCTTCATTTCCGACCAATCCAGTGACGGCATTGCGGTAAGCATTGCGGCAAATATCACGTGTCCATTTCTGGGTAAGCGCTGGTTCGTTCAGACGGTTAAAGAGGAAAGGAACATGATGGACAGGCTCGTTGGCATGGTTGTAGTAAGCATTCCACAGATAATCATGCGGAGTCTTTTCAAACATATCCGTCAGGTCGGCCAACACCTTTTCACGACCGCCCATGAGTTTGACCATACCGTCTATATCATGAGGAACAAACCAGCCTTGCTGGTAAGCATTGCATTCCATACATCCGTACCATTCTTCCAACCGTCCCTTTTCCGGCAACGGGATGAAAGCCCCTTTCCCGTCACGCGGCCGGAACCATCCGTAGACCGGATCAAAAAGCGAAGCGTAGGTCTGCGCCTGCCGGTCAAAGCGCTCCCGGTCGGCATCCTTCCCCAACCATCCGGCAAGCCGGGCCATACACCAATCGGTATAGGCATATTCCAGGGTGTGTGATATTCCGGTATTTCCCGGAGTATATCCGTCCGGCCCGTTTCCGAACAGGCGCGAGGTATTAACAGCGTATTCGTATGCTTTCTCCACATCATAGTCCCGGATTCCTTTTGAATAGGCATCGCATAAGACAGAGATCGCCGGATTACCCAGCATACAGCCGGAGAAAGCATTCAGCAGTTCCCAGCGCTCCAGATACTCATTGCCGCTTTGTGCGGCTATTTCGACCAGTGAGTTAATCAGGTCGTTCACCAATGTCGGATTGATAATTGTCTGAAGCGGCATCTGGCTGCGGAACACATCCCAGCCGCTGAATATGGTCCGTTTATTGAAACGCTCCGTCTGATGTACCTTTTTATCCGCTCCGGTATATTCACCGTTCACATCGCTACAGATACGCGGGTCGATCATTGTATGGTACAAAGCCGTATAAAAGGTTGTCTTATCGTCATCCGAGCCACCGTCTATTTTCACTTTCGCCAGTTCGTTATCCCAAAGCCGGCTGCAAGCTGCATACGTTTTATCGAAGTCCCAGTCTTTCATTTCAGCAGACAGGTTCTCTTCCGCATTCTTCAGGCTGGTAAAGGAGATACCGCTTTTAAGCAGGATTTCCTCGCCGGGTTTTGTTTCGAAATTGGCATAGAAGCCCAGGTGTTTGCCTTCAAACAAAGAAACGGCCGGATGGATAGCAGCCTGGCGGATCACTTCATGGTAACGCTCGCTTTCTATATCTTCCCGTTTACGGCTCCAACCATCGGGAATATCGGCCGACCAAACGCCATGTTCCCCGAAAGGCCGTGAAAATTGGGCATAGAAATAAACGGTATAATCGGCCTTGCCATCTCCGTTTCCCCAACCTCCGCCATCGGGTGTGCACTGCATCCAGCCTCTGATGGTATGGTCGTCGACGACCTCTACCGACTGCCGGACGGAAGTTCCTCCCACACGGCGTGCCAGATCGATTTGTATGCGTGCTTCCTTACTTTCCGGGAAAGTGAAACGCAACATCCCGCTATGGGGCAAAGCGGTTGCCTCCGCCTGAATCTGATAGTCGGTCAACCGGACGGAATAATATCCGGCCACCGCTTTTTCCGATTGTTTATCATAACGCGAACGATAACCTCCATCCGGATTATCCGCCGTTCCTGCAAAAGTATGAAGAGGACCGATTGTCGGCATCACCAGGAAATTCCCTAAATCACCGTACCAACCGATACCGGACATCTGCGTAAAGGCAAAGCCTTCTATTGAAGTATGTTCATAGCTGTAACCGGAACCATTATCTCCACCGGTTATAGTATTGGGGCTGACCTGCACCATTCCGAAAGGGGCGGTCGCTCCGGGAAAAGTCTTCCCAAGGCCGTGATAACTCCCGGCTGCTTCGGTATTTGTAGTCGCACCGATAAAAGGATTTACATAAGATGATAACGGGCGGTCGCCGGCTTCCTGTTTTGGAGTATTACAGGAAAAGACTGAAACAGTCAATAATAATCCGAATGAGAATTGTCTAATAGTCATAGTTTACCAGATTTAAGAACATTATTAAAAACACAAATTACAGCAAGGGAGCGCTTTCCGGCACTCCCTTGAAAGACCAGCCTATAAAGACAGCTCTTTTAATATCTTGTCAGTGACCCCGGCATTGCCGCTCACAAATTGCCCGGCACTGTTACCGACAGCATCCAAAACGTCATGATAGGCCAACAGTTCATTCATCTTGCCATCGAACTCGTCTTTTGAAGAAACCGAGAAACCGCCTCCGACCTGGATCAGGTCGCGGGCTTCCTTGAACTTCTGGTATCGCGGACCGAACAAAACGGGAATGCCATACACAGCAGCTTCCAACGTATTATGGATACCGGCACCAAAACCGCCTCCGATATAAGCAATCGTCCCATACCGGTAGATGGAGGACAACAACCCGAAACTGTCTATTATCAGACAGTCCTTTCCTTCCATCAGGCTCTTATCCTGCATCGCGTCGGACAGGCGGACGGAGGGACGCTTCAACAGCGATTCGATATACATCAGATGTTCCCGGTGTATCTCATGCGGAGCGATGATCAGTTTGATCTCCGTATGTTCATTGAAATACGGAATCAGAATATCCTCATCATGCGGCCATGAACTTCCGGCGATCAGCGTAGGTTGCTTCTCTCCGCCTCCATTGGTCACGAACCGTTCCACATTCGGCAATTCACGCGCCTGGTTACGGACATCCAACACCCGGTCGAAACGCGTATCGCCACAAACAGTCACATTCTTGATTCCATACCTTTCAAGCAATTCCTTGGAACGCTCATCCTGCACGAACAGATGATTGAAACAATACAGCATCTTCCGGTAAGGCGCTCCGAACCATTGGAAAAACAATTGGTCCGGACGGAAAATAGCCGAAATGATGTAAACCGGTATTCCCCGTTTCTTCAACTCATGCAGATAATTTCCCCAGAACTCATACTTGATGAAAACGGCAATCGCCGGATTTGCTAAATTCAGGAACTTCTTTACCCGGTAAGGTGTATCGAAAGGCAGGTAACAGATCACATCCGCCCCGTTATAATTCTTCCGCACCTCATAACCCGAAGGGGAAAAGAAAGTCAGCAGTATCTTATATTCCGGATGCTGCGACTGATTTTCTCAATCAGCGGGCGCCCCTGCTCGAACTCTCCCAACGAAGAAGCATGAAACCAAATATACTTCGCCTTCCTGTCTATCTTCTCACGAAGGATACTATTGGTTTTCCACTGTCCGAGACGCATCATGCGCGCCTTCTTATGGAAAGGGGAAATCAATGCGACAATAAAGGCATAGAAATGTATGAGTATGCTATACATGAATTATTTAAGTATTTCGATAGCCCGCTGGATACGGCGGATAGACTCTTCTTTACCCAAGGCTTCCGTGATATCGAAGATATGCGGGCCTTTACCTTCGCCGACAAGGGCCAGGCGGGTTGCATTCATGATGTTCCCTAAATGATAGCCTTTGCTTTCGATCCAGGCTTTTACCTCTTCTTCCGTACCTTCGATATCGAACGGTTCACGGGTACGAAGCACTTCTATCAGTTCCGCCAACTGGACGGCGCTATCTTCTTTCCAACGTTTCTTACGTGTCTTTTCATCGTATTCGGTCGGAGCGATAAAGAAGAAAGAGCAAAGCTCCCACAAGTCCTTGATAAAAGTAGCGCGGTCTTTCATCATCGCAACCACCTTTTCCACATAAGCCGGTTCAGCTTTCACACCGTGGCTTTCGAGGATCGGCATAAAGAGTGTGGCTGCTTCCTTATTATCCATCATCTGGATATAATGGTGATTGAACCATTTTCCTTTTTCGTAATCAAACTTGGCGCCACTCTTGCTGCAACGGCCCAGATCGAAATATTTGATCAGCTCGTCCATGCTCATCACTTCCTGGTCGTTACCCGGGTTCCAACCCAGCAGGGCAAGGAAATTCACGACTGCTTCCGGCAGGTAACCGCTTTCACGATAGCCGGAAGAGACTTCGTCGCTCTTCGGATCATGCCATTCCAACGGGAATACGGGGAATCCCAGACGGTCACCGTCGCGTTTGCTCAGTTTGCCGTTTCCTTCCGGTTTCAGCAACAAAGCCAAATGCGCAAACTGCGGCATCGTATCTGCCCAACCGAAATAACGGTACAGCAGCACATGAAGCGGAGCGCTCGGCAACCACTCCTCACCACGAATCACGTGAGTGACTTCCATCAAATGGTCGTCCACGATATTCGCCAAGTGATAAGTAGGCAGCTGGTCGGCTGATTTGTATAATACTTTATCGTCAAGGATAGAAGAGTTGATAACCACTTCGCCACGAATCAGGTCGTTCACATGGATATCTTCGTCCGGCTCAATCTTTACACGGACTACATATTGTTTACCGGCGTCTATCAGCGCTTTCACCTCTTCTTCCGAAAGAGTCAGCGAGTTACGCATCTGCATACGGGTGGATGCATCATACTGGAAATTGGGGATTTCCTTCCGCTTGGCTTCCAACTCTTCAGGCGTGTCGAAAGCGATATAAGCACAGCCATTGTTCAACAGCTGGTCGACATACTTCTTGTAAATATCCCGACGCTCACTCTGACGGTAAGGGCCGTAATTGCCTCCGAAGCCCACACCTTCGTCGAACTTGATTCCTAACCAGGTAAGAGCCTCGATAATATAGGCTTCCGCTCCGGGGACGAAACGTTGTGAATCGGTATCTTCTATACGGAGAATCAAGTCTCCACCATTCTGTTTGGCAAACAAATAATTGTATAAAGCTGTACGAACACCTCCGATATGCAGCGCTCCCGTAGGACTCGGTGCAAACCGGACTCTAACTTTCCTTTGAGTCATAATTCTTTCATTCTATAATAATGCGGCAAAAGTAGCCCTTTTTTTTCTCTTAGTAAACTTTTTTATGTACATTTCGCCTTTCAATGGATTTTACCGGACGCAGACGGGCACAGACTACGCAGAAGAACGCAGATTTATTTTCTTTTAAAACAAATTAATGATCTGCGTTCTTCAGCGTCATCTGCGATATCTGCGTCCGGTAATACAAACATAGTAGTCAATTACAAAAACAAGTTTTATGAAAGTAAAGAACTATAGCATACATCCCAGCGTCTATTTTATTGTGGCGGCATTGTTGATCGCTTACTTCTTTCCCCGGGAAGGAAAGTTCCGTTACCAATTCTACGAAGGGAAACCCTGGCGATACGGATTGCTCACAGCTCCAAGCGATTTTCCCATTTATAAAACAGATGCCGAAATACAATCCGAACGCGACAGTGCGCTGAAGAAATTCGAACCCTATTACCGTGTGGATGCCACCATCGAATCCACCGAAATAGACAAGCTGCGTACGGACTACCATAACACGCTCAAAAACCGGGCGACTCCGACTTATATGCAGTACATCGAAAACAGCCTGCAAAAACTATACCGGGACGGCATCGTTTCCGCCCAGGACATGGAAGAACTCAAAAAAGAGGGATATCCCCGTATCAATCTGCTCGATAACAACGTGGCCCATCCCCGCCATAGCAGCGAGTTATTCACAGTCAAAACGGCCTACGAGTTCATCATCAACAACTGTCCCTCTTATCTGGAAAAGTCGGTATTGCAATCCTGCGATATCAATAATTACCTGACCGAGAATATCACGTATGACAAAACAACATCGGACAAGGTTAGAGAAGACATACTAAACAGTGTCCCGTTGGCAAACGGGATGGTGCAAGCCGGCGAGCGCATCGTCGACCGGGGCGAGATCATCGACAACCATACATATAACGTATTACGTTCTCTCAAGATCGTACACGAAAGCAAATCCGGAGGGACCCAGCGGCAAAGTATAATCCTCGGAGGCCAGTTCGTATTGGTATTCGGGATTCTCTTCTGTTTCTGGCTTTACCTGTGGTCTTTTCGGGTGAAGATACTACACAACAGGAGGAATGCACTGTTCCTCATCTTATGTGTATTTGTCAGTTGTATCATGACGGAACTCTGCGTGACCTACGGACTGTTTAATGTCTACATTCTTCCGTTTGCCATTGTGCCCATTGTGGTGCGTACTTTTTTCGATTCGCGCACAGCCTTGTTCACGCATCTGATCATTGTGCTGATCTGTTCACTGATGGTTCCTTTCCCTCACGAGTTCCTGTTGTTGCAGGTCATTGCGGGCATGGTGGTCACGTTCAGCCTGAGGGATTTGTATGAGCGCTCGCAGCTGATCCGTTGTGCTTTCTTCATCTTTATGTCGTATGCGCTCTGCTATATCAGCCTGTCTATTTACCAGGAAGCGGATTTCAAGAAAATCAACTGGATGATGATGCTCTATTTCGGTATCAACTTCATCTTGTTGATGTTTACCTATATATTAGTGTATATGTTGGAAAAAACGTTTGGCTATGTGTCGAGTATCACACTGGTCGAACTGTCCAATATCAACACGCCGATCCTGAAAAAGCTGTCGGAGACATCACCCGGGACTTTCCAGCATTCCCTGCAAGTCTCCATCCTTGCATCGGAGGCTGCGGCTGCCATCGGAGCCAACGCACAGCTTGTCCGTACGGGAGCGATGTATCATGACATCGGGAAAATGGCAAACCCGGCCTTTTTCACCGAAAACCAGAGCAGTGTCAATCCGCACAGCCAGCTCAGTTTCGACCAAAGCGCCAAAATCATCATCAACCATGTGAATGACGGCGTGAAATTTGCCGAAAAGGCTATGCTGCCGAAAGCAATCACCGACTTCATCCGTACCCATCACGGACGCGGAAAAGCCAAATACTTCTATAACTCCTTCAAGAACCAGTATCCCGACCGCGAGATCGACGAAGAAACCTTCACCTATCCCGGCCCGAACCCGTTCTCGAAAGAAACAGCCGTTCTTATGATGGCCGACTCCGTCGAAGCAGCCTCCCGCAGCCTGAAAGAACACACCGAAGAAAACATCCGGGGGTTGGTCGACAAAATCATCGACGGTCAGATAGCCGACGGCTTGATGAAAAACGCCCCGCTGACTTTCAAAGATGTGGAAACCGTCAAGAACGTATTCGTAGAGAAACTAAAGATCATGTACCATACGCGGATCAGCTATCCGGACCTAAAGAAGTGAGATTTCCTCGAGCAGCCCTCCACAGGCATCCTCCAGCAAATCGAGGACCAGCTCGAAACCTTCCGCGCCGCTGTAGTAAGGATCGGGGACATAGTCATACAGCTTATTACGGGAGTATTCCGTCATTTGATGTATCTTGGCAACCGATTCCAGATCCGGAGCTTTCCGTTTCAGGTCGTCTATGTTCCGATTGTCCATGCCGATGATCAGGTCGAAATCGAAAAAGTCTTCCGTACGCACCGGGCGGGAAATGGAATCCAGCTTATATCCCCGGCGGGCAGCATGCGCACGCATACGCGGGTCTGCCTGTTCTCCTTCATGATACCCGATTATCCCGGCCGAGTCCACCTTGATCCGGTCACTCAATCCAGCATCCTGCACCAGCTTTTTCATCACTGCCTCCGCTGACGGAGAACGACAAATATTGCCTAAACAGACAAACAAAATCTTATATTCTTTTTTCTTTTCCATAATTCATCATCTATTAAGCAGAGACGCACAACCGTGCGTCTCTACGCCGGATCCACGTCGTAATGCACAATCAATTGCTTGAATGGCAGGTAACGTTGCATCTCCGCATGCACGGCTTCCAGAATCTCGCGGACCGGAGCGATCGCGGCGGCTATTTCTATTTTCAAAACGATCTTTCGGATATGAAGCGTCTGCACTCGTGTAATGGGCGGGGTAACCGGCCCCAAGACGCGTTCACCCAAACGGCGGCGCAGGTTGTCGGCATATAAAACAGACAATTCCTGCAAGATCGAGTCATTGCGGCTACGCAACACAATCACGATCAGCCGGTAATAAGGCGGATAGCGAAACATACTGCGCTCACCCAATTGCAGGCGAGCCATCTCCTTATAAGCAAAACGCTCCACCATCCGGATCAACGGATGATCCGGCCCGGACGTTTGCAAGATTACTGTTCCGCGTTTATCCCGCCGGCCGGCACGTCCGCTGACCTGCACCATCAACTGGAAAGCCCGTTCATGGGCACGGAAATCCGGGAAGTTCATCAGGCTGTCGGCATTCAGGATACCGACCACGCTTACATTTCCGAAATCCAGTCCTTTCGACAACATCTGGGTTCCAATCAGTATCTGCGTCTTTCCCTTCTCGAAATCGGCGATTATCCGTTCATAAGCCGTACGGGTACGCGCCGTGTCGAAGTCCAGGCGTTCCACTTTGGCTGCGGGGAAAAGCGTGGCTATCTCCTCTTCCACCATTTCCGTTCCGAAACCCATCGTCCGCAATTCCGGAATTTCGCACATTGGACACTGGTGGGGCAACTGGATCTTATACCCGCAATAATGGCAAACCAGTTCGTTACGGAACTTATGGTACGTCAGGCTGACATCGCAGTTTACGCAATGGGGCACCCAACCACAACTCTTACACTCGATCACCGGAGCAAAACCACGCCGGTTCTGGAACAAAATCGCCTGTTCTCCCCGTTCCAACGCCGTATTGATCTTTTCGACCAATATCGGAGAGAAAAGCGTATCTTTCATAATCTTCTTACGCCGCAGTTCCTTAATATCGACCGGCAGTATCTCCGGCATCAGGCAATCGCCATAGCGGGTGGTAAGCTCGACCAAGCCATATTTGCCGGTAGTCGCATTAAAATAGGAATCGATAGACGGAGTGGCAGAACCCAAAAGAGTCTTCGCCCCATGCATGCCGGCCAATACGATCGCAGCATTGCGGGCATGATAGCGCGGAGCCGGATCTTGCTGCTTATAGGTATTCTCGTGTTCCTCATCCACAACAATCAGTCCCAAATCCTTAAACGGCAGAAATAGCGAAGAACGGACACCTAAGACCAGCATCGGCCCATCCGTATGCAGCAGGCGGTTCCAGACTTCCACCCGCTCGTTATCGGAAAACTTGGAATGATAGACCAGCAACTTATCGCCAAACAACTTGGCTAACCGTTCGGTAATCTGCGTAGTAATGGCAATTTCGGGAAGCAGATATAAGACCTGGCGGCCCATCTTCAGCACCTCGTCTATCAGGCGGATATAAATCTCCGTCTTTCCGCTGGATGTCACGCCATGCAGCAGGCAAACATCTTTCGTGCCGAACACATCGTGTATCTCCCCGTAAGCCTTTTCTTGTGCCGGACTGAGCGGACTGGGTGTCCGCAAACGGCAGACCGGCACCTGAAGGCGGCCTACCTCCTTCTCGTAGCTTTCCAAAACGCCCCGCTTCAACAAACCGTCCAACGTAGCCGGTGAGCAATGGCTGTTTTCGAGCAACTCTTTTTTCGATAGTTCCCGCGTCAGAGCCGGATTAAGCGCATGGCTTAAATCCAGAAAACAAACCAACAGTAGCTCCTGTTTCTTCGCCCGCTTAAGCTCATCAAACACAGATTGTAGAGACGCACGGCCATGCGTCTCTACCTCCTTATAGGCTTCGGAAAGACGGATGAAAGTCTGCATCTTCGGCGCAAAACCACGTTTCAGTTCCTCACTGACTTCGACTGCACCTTTCGCCATCAGGGAGGCGACAACAGGCACAACATTACGGAGCCCGGTTTTCTTTTCCAGTTCGGACACCGTCAGTTTCAGGACTCCCGCAAAGGCATCCAGCACCACCTGTTCGTTCGGGCGCAACGGCCCATCCGCTTCAAAGGCTTCATTATAAGTGACAGCCGTCTCGCTTTCCAGTTTCAACCCGGAAGGTAAGGCGGCCTTATAAACATCTCCTAACTTACAAAGATAATAAGACGCAATCCATTTCCAGAAACGAAGTTGCGGCCGGCGAAGCACGGGAGTGGCATCTAAAAGCGCATAAATCTCCTTTGTCTCGTATTGGCTGTCCGGCTTACGCTCATGCACATCCATCACGATAGCCGTATAGTAGCGCTTCTTTCCGAAATGGACAATCACCCGGCAACCCGGTATGACCGCCTGTTCCAGATCGGCCGGAATACTATAGGTATAGCTATTCTCTAACGGAAGGGGTAATATGACATCTGCGTATTTCAAAACAAGATCGCCGCCGTAATCGACCATCCGCGGTTCTTACCGTTCAAATCAAGTTTGGATGCGCTATAATCTTCCGTCAATCCCAAGGCATAATTGAAACCGACCTGCAAATGCTTGATCAGCTCCACTCCGCCACCCAGATTCAAACCGGCATTAAAGTTCTTCGCCTTTAACTGGTTACCAACCGAACCGGGGATATCCCAAAACTTATCACCACCCACACGGAAACCCACATACGGTCCGGCAGCCAGATATCCTTTTATAATCGGGAGACCAAACTTCCATTTCAAGTTGACTGGTACATCTATATAATCGTTTTTAAGGTCTTTTTCTCCCTTCGCCCCGATTCCCTTCTGCGAATAAAGGATAGCCACATCAAAACCGACACCCATCACCGGAGCCATCACTTCCATCATCGGACCGATATAAAGCCTGTCACATTGTCTTTCCCGACTATTTTCTCATTGAAATGCACGGACGAGATATTCAAACCTCCCTTTATACCGAACTTAATCTGGGATTTCGCAGGCACAGCAACCAATGTCATCACGGCCAGCAACATAAACCCTACAATCTTTTTCATACTCTTTCTTTATTTAATTAATACCGATTACAAATAAACGCACTTTTCCAGTAATAAACAAATCTCGCTTGCAAACAGTTTATTCAGTATTATTCAACCAACCACTTTTCGATATTGCGTGTCTGCGCGCTGAAATTGATGCCGATACGGAACAATTTGCGCGGGTCGGAAGCAAACGGAAGAGCGTAACCTTTGTCATCGATTTGTTGCAATGCTTCTTCGGCCGTACCGTTGAGTTTGAACTCCATGACGTAGATGAAACGCTCGGTTTGCAGGATCAGGTCTATACGGCCTTCCGACGTATGGTATTCTGCCTTCACATAGAAGCCCAGCAGCTTAAAGACAATAAAGAGTACATTCTGATAATGCAGTTCCAGGTTGCGAACCAACTCGTAAGGGGTGTCGGCAAAGAAACTTTGCAGGCGGCGTAAAAAGGCTTCGTAATTGCCGTCGTAGACTTCCCGAGCAAACTTTTTGATCTCGAAAGTTGTGTCGACCGGACTTACCGGGGTGTAATAAGGCAGGAGATATTTAATAAATCCTTCTTCCACCTCCTTATTTGGGAAACCTAAACGGTAGAGACCGAATGTCTTGTCGTATCCTTTGATCGTCAGGTAACCGCTTTGATAGATAACCGGTATGGGGTTCTTCGAGATAGCATCGATACTGTTCAAGACATCGGCATCCGTCTCGGTATGCGCCATCCGGTAGAGGTCGTAGTTCGTGTTTTGCAATAACTTCACCAGATAGGTGGGCGTGCCGGTTTCAAACCAGTAATTATCAAATTTCCGGTATTTGAATGTATTAAGCAGGCTGAACGGATTGTAGATACCAGGAGAGTTCTCGACGAAGTGATAACCGTCAAAACTGGTTTTCAACTCCGTGCAAGTCTCTTCGTATGCCATATCAAGCGCAGAAGCCAATACATGAACGTCACCGTCAAAATCACGATGCAATTCATCTTCACTAATACCGCAAATGGAAACATAAGGTCTTCTCATCGAAAGATCATCCAGATTGTTCAGATCACTGAACACGCTCACTTTGCCGAACTTGGTCACACCGGTGAGGAAAGCAAACTGGATATACCGGTCCATGCTCTTCATCACCCCGTAGAACGCTTTCAGGGTATTGCGGTATTCGTTTTGCAACTCGTCATTATCGATGGCCTGTAGCATCGGTTTGTCGTATTCGTCTATCAGGATGACCACCCGCATACCGGTCTTCTCCGAAGCACGCTCGATCACGTACGAGAAGCGCTCTTCCGGGCTACGGTCCTTTTTCTCGTCGCCATACAACAACTCCCACCTTTCTAAATGCTGATTGAGTATGGCGGTCAAATCCTCGGGAGAAACATATTTCTTGGCGTTCAAATCCAGATGTAACACCGGATAGGTCAGCCAGTCTTTTTCAAGTTTTTCGATAGCCAGCCCTTCAAATAGTTCTTTCTTTCCCTTGAAGTAGGCTTCGAACGTGGAAATAAGCAGGCTTTTGCCGAAACGACGCGGACGGCTCAGAAAGTAGTAGCTACCTGTCTTCACCAATTGATACACCAAGTCGGTTTTATCAACATACAGGTAGCCTTCTTTTCTGATCTTCTCAAAATTCTGTATCCCGATGGGGTACTTCCTGATAAATGTCGTTTCCATATATCCTCTGTTTTAAAAGTATGAATACAAATCTACGGAAAAACCTTCGATTTTCATGCAAGTCAAATCAAAATCATTTAAATGGCGATAAAAGGAAAGCATGAACCAATAGCGGAGCTCATCCCGCATATTGATCCATGCTTCTTTTCCTAATTATTATGGCAAAATAATTAAAAACAATACAATGGAGGCTACGGGAACGGGTAAAGAATATGCAAGCAGAAATGCTCTGATGTTCTCTTCCGGCCTTTCCTCGAAGCCGTCGAAAAAAAATGCGTTGCAGGTCTTCTGACTTGCTTCCGGTATGAGCGCCTTCCCAACTTTCGTCAGTGGCAAAAAGAATTGCCCAATCCGTTTATGAAGCTTACAGCAGCGGGACTGTTCGGGATTTACACCCGATTCCCTTTTAATCCTTTTCCGCAGAGTGCGAAGCAGGAACAATGCATGCGACAAATATAGGGATATTTTCCATAAATATCTCATCTTCGCCTAAAAAAAGCTGAACGCGTCTTTTTCTAACGAAAAAAGAGTCTGACATACGGTTGTTGGCCGCACATCAGACTCTCTTTAACAATCAGGGGTGAAAACCTTTTACTGGATCACGCCTGTTCCATCGGTGAAGTCGAGTACCGCTTTCTGTCCGGCTTTGACAGGCACAGCAGGCTGGTCGCCTCCATTGCCGCGATATTCGATCTTTCCTTCGTAAATATTAAATTCGGCACGCCACCAATCAGACAAACCCGGATGTTTGATACACATGCGCAGGTTGCCATCAGCCGCAAATGCAGGAGATGTGATCTTCTTGGCGGCATTATCAACCGTAAACTTGCTTGCCTCATCGTAATCCCACGTACCGCCGTTGACATCGCCGAACAGATAAATATTCACGTCTGTCACAGAAACGGTATTGTCTTCCAGGTTGACATAGATCAGATAATAGCCCGGAGTCGTCACGTTGATGTTGTTTCCGCCTTTGGTATATTCTCCTATAGCATCGGCGTTCTCTTCGGCAATACCGAAGTCACCGCCCCAACCTAACTTAACCGTAAACTTGAAGCCGCCGGGATTTAGATAGGCGATCTTCCAGAATGAACTTGGCGTTCCGTTGACCGGAATGCATTCTTCCGCATCTGTTTCGGGCGTCCATCCCTGGAAAGCATCCCCGACAATAAACAGATTTTCGGGATAAGCCGGCGGAACGATCGGCTCACCGGTCAGGACATAACGGGCGCTGAACTGCCCGGCACGGATATCATATTTCATATACACGCTGAATTGTCCTCCGATATTCGTAACCAGGTTGGCACCTCCCGTTTCCATGCTACTGAAACCTTCGGTCAGGACATTATCCGTTCCTTCCTTCGTTCCTGTGACATCGGTGAATATCTTCACTTTGCTGGCCGCATCGTATGGGATTTCATACCCCCAGTTACCGCTATAACGGAATTTAAACTCACCGGCGTTCAGCGTCGTCGACATCTCCCACTCTACCGTCGTGCTGGTCGCATCGAACTTCGGAGCGTTGAAAGGAGTCTCCTTATCCCATGCGCCTTCTGTGGCGGCACCGATAATACCCCAGCTCACCGGCAGGATCGACACCTGGTTCAGACTGGTATTAACGATTATATTATACAACCCGTCGGATGCGACTGTAAAAGCCGGACCTCCGGCAGACAGGTTACAGATGGAGATTACATCGGGAACTTCCTCGACGACTTCCCCTTTACCATAATGCACCGGCTCTTCTCCGACCGCTTTACATACGGAGATATTAAACTCACCACCGGCTTTCAACCAGGTATAAATACCGATTATCTCCGGCTTCGTTTCAGACAGACCGTCACCAAGATCCAGCTTGACAGGCTTCAAGGCTGACGTAGAAGCTTCACCGCTGAATATGGTGGCACTACCGACCACATACGTACC
Organism: Parabacteroides sp. AF48-14; assembly: GCF_003477465.1. Taxonomy (NCBI): domain Bacteria; kingdom Pseudomonadati; phylum Bacteroidota; class Bacteroidia; order Bacteroidales; family Tannerellaceae; genus Parabacteroides; species Parabacteroides sp. AF48-14. The sequence continues at coordinate 39,653 of NZ_QUDI01000001.1, read as the reverse complement.
GGGTTGCGCCTCTTCGATAATGGTCCAGTTATCGTTATCCTTACAACTTGTCACCGCCAGCAACAGGAGGATAAACATGGATATATAGTTGCATATCTTTTTCATATCATTGTCCTTTTATATGAATCTGTTTATAGTTGTTTATCAATATCCTTTATTCTGTGAAAGGTTTTTATTCAGCAAGACTACATCATGCGGAATAGGGAATACGGTACAATAGGGTTGTGTCGCCGGACGGCCGTCCACCGCATCGCAGAACTTGCCGAACCTGACAAGATCCTGGCGGCGTACACCTTCCCAGGAAAGCTCGCGGGCACGTTCGTCCAACAGGTCGTTGAGAGTCGCTTTGGAGAGTGCATCGGCACCTACACGTCCGCGCACTTCATTGATTTCATTGTCACCGCTTTCCCCTTTACGCATTTTAGCCTCAGCCTTCATCAACAGGACATCGGCATACCGGTATAATACGAAATCGACACTTTGCAATTTGCCTGCCGACTGGGAGGCGGGATCGATCTCATACTTTTTCCAGCGTGCACCGGCCGTTTTTTCATCGGCTATACCCGAAACATCGACGGCTACGGCGTCCGGCTTATATTCCAGTTCGTTATCACCATCCATGACCGGAGCTCCGTCCGGTCCGGTTACTTTACCTGTATAGAAACACAATTCCAGGCGGGGATCATTCTTGCTTTTTCTGAAAGAAGCTAATAATTCCTTAGAAGCAGAAGCTCCGTTCCAACCGTCGATCGAATAAGCTTTACCGTGTGCATAATGGACAGTACGGATGATATAATAGAATTGGGCACTATACTTAGCCGGATCCATCGGGATTGTGAAAATATTTTCTACAGACTTCTCGTTCCCCACACTGAAGTTGGATGAGTAAGTGGAAGAAAGCTGATATCCCAAATTGGAAATAGAATCACAATAAGCGATTGCAGCATCCCAGCAAAGAACCTTCTGGCCGTTCATTTCAAAATCCGTACTTCCGTTAGGAGCACCGCCGTTGTCCGTCCAGTCATCATCCGAATAGACCTGCGCATTCAAGGCTAACTTAGCCAATAGGAAGAAAGCCACCGGACGTGTCATACGACCATAATACTCACCTTCTTTCGTACTGTTTGCCGTATTCAGATAAGGCAAAGCCTCCTGTAATTCCTTCCGGACAAAATTGTACACTTCGCTTCTTTCGGATTGTTTGACATCCGAAATCTGTACATCCGACTTTTCGACCAGAGGTACACGGCCGAAGCAATCCAGCAATTGGTAGTAGTATAATGCACGGATCGCCTGTACTTCCGCTTTGTAAACGGGAAGATAGATATTCTCGGGATCCGCTTCCATCAGGCTGTTCAATTTGTCGATAGACTGGTTGCTCAGACCGATCACTTTATAAAGATAATCCCAGACGCTTTTGAAAGGAGCTTCAGACTTATCCCAAGTATGCAGATACAACCGTTGCCATAATTTCCCGTCTTCCCAGTCACCACCACGAGTCGGAAGCAAGGCTTCGTCGTTCGTAAATGTCTGGATGTCGTACAAACCACGGTCTGTCCCGGCCAGTCCTTCCCCACCGCCGGTCGCACCGATCTGGGTATAAAGATTGGCAACTGTATTGAGGTAAATCAATTCCGGGCTTTTGTAAGCCTCTTCTTCCGGCATCTGGTCTTTCGGGTTTTCTTCCAAGAAAGAGCTACAGGAAGGAAGAGCGAATGTGGCGGCTGCAAGCAGGCAGCTATATATTATATTCTTTTTCATGTTTTTATGCTAATTAGAAGGTTATATTTAATCCGAGAGAATAGGTCCGCGTCAACGGATAGAAGCGTTTGTCATCGACACCCATATCACTACCAACAACGGTATTGTTGATCATCGGCGATAAACCTGAATAGTTCGTGAATGTATGCACGTTATTGACAGAGGCCGTCAACCGTATGTTCTTAATGACTTTGTCGATTTTCTTTACATTGAAGTTATAGCCCAATGTGATGTAATCGATATTCACATAATCACCTTTTTCCAGCCAATAGTCAGTGACCGTGTTGTCCTTGATGTTCATGGAAGGAGCATCCGGCAAAACGTTGTATGTCGGGAAGGTATTCATGTTCATATAAGTCAGAGAGGTTCCGTTATAGATCTTATGTCCGAACGCTCCGCTCATCTGTACCTGCAAGTCAAAGCGTTTATAACGCATGCTGATATTGGCACCCATGAACACTTTAGGAGTTGCCTGTCCTGCCACGTAGCGGTCGTTACCGTCATTGATATCGACAGTACCGTTCTTGTCGAGGTCTTCAACCTGGTACGTGTAGCTACCTAAACCGTCATTCACCAGACCTCTTGAATGAGGCAGATAGAATACACCTACAGGCTGTCCTACCATCTGGTAGATAACTCCCGTATTACCACCGATAAAACCGGCGCCATTGATACTACCCAGACGCATATATTCGGAAGTAGACAATTCCTGGCCCATATAAGTTCCGCTCAATGATTTCAGTTCATTCTTCTGATAAGAGACGTTGGCACTGATCTTCAGGTCGAAATCTTTGGTCTGTACCGGTGTGCCGCTTAAAGCTATTTCCACACCGTTGTTCTGCATTTCCCCTAAGTTTGCCAAGAGCTTGTTGTAGAGGAACGGAGGGACCGGAACGGCATATTCGTACAGAAGATCTGTCGTTCTGGAATTGTAATAATCGACAGAACCGGAGATCCGGCTTTCCAACAGGCTGAAGTCAACACCTACGTCGAACATCTTCTTGGTTTCCCATTTCAGGTCCGGGTTTGCGTTACGGGCATACCCGTAAGTAACGGTCTGCTGACCGTTGACAGTCGTGATACCCGTAGGTTGCATCAGGGACAATGAGTTGTAAGGAGATATGGCATCCTGGTTACCGGTCAGACCGTAGCCGGCTCTGATTTTGATGTTCGTAATCTGTTCGATATCCTTCAGGAATGCTTCGTTGCTGATTACCCATGCCGCAGAAGCGGAAGGGAAGAAGCCCCACTTGTTGTTTTCTCCCAATTTGGAAGAACCGTCGGTACGCAGGTTGACCGTTGCGATATAACGGTCGTCAAACATATAGTTAAGACGGGCCATGAAAGAAGAAATATTGTAGGAGTTGGCATAAGAAGTAACATCGCCATACTTCACATTTGCTCCTGCTTTCAGGTTGTCATATCCGAAATAGTTCGTACCGAAGCCGCGTGCGTCAGCACCGAAACCGTTGAACTTATAGCTCTGCCCTTCCATCAACCCTAAAACATCAACATGATTCTTTCCGAAGTCTTTCTTATAGGACAACGTGATATTTCCCATCAGTACATCGCTGTTCTTCTGCGTCTTGCTGGCCTTACCGCTACCTTCACGGATACCGGCTTTGATATTATTCGGAATGTAGGTCGAGTTGATCTTCTCATTATAGGTATAAGAGCCGAATACGCTCAACATCAGATCAGGGGTAAAGTTGAACGAGAGCTTACCGTGTGCATTCAGGTAGGCATTGTCTTCCTTATCCTGTATGGTCAGACGTCCTAACGGGTTGTCTATCTCGTTTGCGTTCGGATCTTCCGGCCACGTACCGTCTGCATTTTGGGCAGCAGGGAGAGTCGGGTTGAAAGAAGCGGCGGAATAGAATGTTTTCTGGTGATCGTTCACATAGTTATTCACCTTCTTGGAACCGAACATGCCGAATTCTATTTTCAGACGATCGTCGAACATCCGCTGGTTCGCATCCAACTTAGCGGTATAATTGCGCATATCGCTACCGTCAATAATACCGTCCTGTGCAATCACGCCGATCGAAGCACGGTAATTGGATTGCTCGTTTCCGGCACCGAAAGAGACGCGATGGTTCTGCGTGAAGCCGGTACGTTGCATCTCCTTCATGAAGTTCGTGCTCGCACCGCCGTCGAGGGCATTGACATACCCACCGGCCTCTACGGCCGACCGGTATTGTGCGGCATTCAGCATATCGATGTTCTTATAGACACTTTCCACGCCGAATGTCCCGTCATAGTTCAGGCTGACGGCTCCCGCCTTCCCTTTCGTCGTGGTAACGACAATTACACCGCTGGCGCCACGTGAACCATACTGAGCGGTTTCGGAAGCATCCTTCAAAATCGTAAAGGTCTCGATGTCGGAAGGAGAAAGCGCATTCAGCAAGCCTAAGTCACCGAAAACACCGTCTATCACAACCAACGGATCGTTACCGCCGGATAATGAAGTCGTACCACGCACACGGATAGAAGGAGTGGAAGCCGGGTCGCCTCCCTGTTTGTTGATGACCACACCGGCCACTTTTCCCTTTATCGACTCGAGCGGGTTCGTTACGACTCCGACATTCATGTCTTCTTTCTTAATCTTTTCAACGGCACCGGATATTGTCCGCTTACTTCCCGTAGCGTAACCGACAACAACCACTTCGTCCAACGCTTCCACATCTTCTTTCAGGATAATATTAAAAGAAGTCTGTCCATTAACGGCTAAAGTCTGAGGGACATAGCCGATATACGAAATATTGATCGAGGAGTTTCCGGGTACGGTTAAAGAGAAATTACCGTCTACATCGGTAATGATCCCGTTTGTCGTACCAACCTGAAGAACACTGGCTCCGATAATCGGCTCGCCGGTCACATCTTTTACATTACCTCTGACTGTAATGTCTTGCGCAAAAATGCTAAAGTTACACAGTAAGCCTATTAATATTAATAGGCTTACTCTTGCACTGCAAGAGTAAATTTTTTGTTTCATGCATTAGAGAATTTAAGATTGTTATTACTTATGTTTATTTTGTTGCAAATTAGAGAAATACCTATTAAAACCTATTTGTCTTCAACCTATTGAAGCTATTATAACCTTTTCAATCCTTTTGCCTCTGATTTATCTTTTACTTCTTTGATACTGATGGCGTAACCCCCTCCGCTTGCTGCCCGCAAAGTCAGTTTGCTTTTATTGGTCAGTACGCCTTTGCTTATCGTATAGGCCTGCGGATTATTCTTCCAGTCGGCATCTTTGGCATCGGCATACACCGTTGCTACATATTGTTTTCCCGGTTGCAGGAAATCAAATGTCAATTTGGAAGTATGTCCGTTTTCATCAGCCGTACAACCGATAAACCAGTCATTCGAACCTTTGGCCCGACGGGCAATCGTGATGTAGTCTCCCGGTTCAGCTTCCAGATACAGGCTTTCGTCCCAATCGATGGCGACATCCTTAATAAACTGGAAGGCATCCATAAAACGTTCATAATTTTCAGGAATATCGGCAGCCATCTGCAGAGGGCTGTACATCGTGACATACAATGCCAACTGGCGCACCAGAGTGGAACGGACCTGGGAATTATTATTCGGATTCATCTTATTGCAATGCGTTTCAAAGATGCCCGGCGTATAATCCATCGGTCCACCGACCAGACGGGTAAAAGGCAGGATAGTCGTATGGTCCACATTGTTGCCGCCAAACGATTCATACTCTGTTCCGCGGGCAGATTCATTGCCGATCAGGTTCGGATAGGTACGGCAAAGCCCGGTAGGACGAACTGCTTCGTGTGCATTTACCATAATCTTATAACCGGCCGCTTTCTTGACGGCAAATAAATAATGGTTATTCATCCACTGCCCGTAATGGTATTCCCCGCGCGGGATAATATCGCCGACATAACCGCTCTTAACCGAGTTATATCCATTGTCGACCATGAACTGATAAGCTTTATCCATATGACGTTCATAATTACGGACGGAAGCGGATGTTTCATGGTGCATCATCAGTCTCACTCCTTTACCGGCAGCATAGCTCTGAAGTTCTTTCACGTTGAAATCGGGATAAGGAGTCACAAAGTCAAAAACATAATCCTTGCTTTTCCCGAACCAGTCTTCCCAGCCTTCATTCCATCCTTCAACCAGAACCTGGTCGAAACCATTCTGAGCGGCAAAATCGATATAACGTTTTACATTTGCCGTATTAGCGGAATGCCTGCCATTCGGCTTTGTCTTGGAATAGTCCGTCACTCCTAACTTCACACTTGAAAGTTCGTCCGTATAAGCCCAAGTACCTTTATTGGTAATCATATCCCACCATACACCGATGTATTTAACCGGTTTGATCCAGGAAACATCCTCTAATTTACAAGGTTCATTCAGGTTAAGCGTAATGCGGGATGCCAAAATATCACGGGCATCGTCACTCACAATAACCGTACGCCAGGGTGAGTTGCAAGGAGTTTGCAGATAGCCTTTATCGCCTCTTGCATCAGGGGTGAGCCAGGATTCGAACACCATGTTCTTGTCATCCAGGTTCAGATGCATACACGCATAATCGACCAGAGCGGCTTCATGCAAATTGATATACAGGCCATCGTCGGTCTTCATCATCAAAGCGGTCTGCACGCCCGTCGGTGAAAACGGTGTCTGCGAAGAATTAGGAGTGATAGCCTTCTTCATCAACCCTCTGATTTCAGACAAACGGGAAGTCGTGTAATCGTATTCTTGCGTATCATAATCCCCGGGAATCCAAAATGCCGTATGGTCACCTGCCATACCGAATTGCGAATGTTCTTCTTTGATGACGAAATAGTTCAACTCCTTCTGTTGCGGAAACTCATAGCGGAAGCCCAATCCGTCATTGAAAAGACGGAACCGGATCACAATATGTCTGTCGTTTGCGGGCTGATTCAGCGTCACCGCCAATTCATTATAATGATCCCGGATTTCTTTTTCCTCTCCCCAAACCGGCTTCCAGGTTTCATCGAAGCTGGAGGTGCTGACCTCTCCGATTTCGAAGCCATTATAAAGATTTGTCTTTTTGTCTAATGTCGTAACGTCTTTACGCTGCTTGAACTCGAAGTCAACAGCTGCATCCGCATCCTCTTTTTTCAGTTCCAGTCCCAACGTACTGGGTTTGATGACCTCTTTCTGTTTATAAGTTAATTCATAAACAGGAGCGCCTTCCTGATTCAAACGAAATGTCATTTCCAGATTACCATCCGGCGAGGTAAGTTTTTGCTGCGCATTTCCGATAAATGAAATGCAGAGTAAAAAGACGAGTGAAAGATTCTTTTTTCTTTTCATATTATAAAATGGTATTAAATTATATGCCAACGATATGGTCCGAGAGTTTTTTTCATTTCGGATATGGCAAATGTAACGGTATTGAAACCCGCTAAATGAGACAAGAACAAAAATATAAATGATTTTCAGTCTATATTTAAACTAACACACTATTCTACAAACAATTACTATTAAACATCTTTTTTAAAAATATAAGTCTTTGTGAACTGCCAGAATCATATCCACACCTTTTCTACAGCCTTTAATAAATATTTCTTACCGTTTTCTGCACCTCGGATACTTAATATTTATATATTTGTGAAAAACAAAGTCAATGATGATAATGAAAAATATTACCTGTTACCTTATATTATTACTATTCGCCTGTCCGCTTTGCCTGTTCGCCGAAAAGACAACAAACGAGATTGTCCTGGAAGAGTTGGACGGAATAATAGCCAGAAAACAAACCTTCCATATTAAAAAAGAAAAAGAAATCAACGACCTGAAACAACAGTTATACCAATCAAAAGACGATGAAGAGAAATATAACCTGTACGGTTTGCTATACCACCTCTACCTGCATTATCAGGCCGATTCTTCCTTATATTATATAAACAGCAAGATCAATTTACTCCCTTCGCTGAATCATCCCGAATTAAAAAATGAACTCATTATCAACCAGGCGGAAGTCATGGGAGTCATGGGAATGTATAACGAAGCGCTCGAAAAGTTAGAGCAGATCAACCCTAAGGAGCTGGATCAAAAGACCTTGAATTATTATTACGGTACGTTCCGGGCCTATTATGGCTGGTTGACCGATTATACGACACATGATGACGAAAGGCAGAAATACCTGCAAAAAACCAATGCCTACCGTGATTCCATCCTGGCAACACCTGTACCGGGAATAAACCAGGACATTGTCCGGGCTGAAAAATGGATAGTCGACGGTAAGCCAGACAGTTCATTGGTGATTCTATACGGCCTTTTAGAACAAGAACCGGATATACGCCAGAAAACGTTTATCTACTATACACTGTCCGAAGTGTACGACGCAATGCACGATACAGATAAGCAGATCTATTACCTGGCACAAACAGCCATATTGGATTTGCAATCGGCAACAAAAGAATATGCCTCCTTGCAAAAGTTGGCACAACTCATCTACCGACAGGGCGAGATAGACCGCGCCTACAAATATCTGAATTGCTCCATGGAGGATGCCGTTTCATGTAATGCTCGTTTACGATTTATCGAGGTCACACAGTTCTTCCCGATTATCGACAAAGCCTACAAATTAAAGGAGAAAAGAGAACGCCAGATATCGCGCACACTGCTAATAAGTATCAGCCTTCTGTCTCTTTTCCTGATTGCAACGATCTTCTATCTGTACCGGTGGATGAAAAAGTTATCGGCTATGCGCCGGGATCTGAGCCAGACCAACAAGCAATTGCAAGCCGTAAATAAGGAGCTGGAACAGACCGGTAAAATCAAGGAAGTATATATCGCCCGTTATCTGGACCGCTGCGTCGCTTACCTGGACCAATTGGACGCTTACCGTCATTCGTTAGCTAAACTGGCAATGGCCTCACGCATAGACGACCTGTTCAAAGCCATCAAATCCGAACAGTTTATCCGTGACGAACGGAAAGCGTTCTACAATGAGTTTGACAAGTCTTTCCTGGAACTGTTCCCTCATTTTATTTCTTCGTTCAACAGCCTGTTGATAGAAGAGGGACGGATTTATCCTAAATCAGGGGAATTGCTGACAACGGAACTGCGCATATTCGCACTGATCCGCTTAGGAGTAACGGACAGCAACCGGATCGCCCATTTCTTAGGATACTCTTTAGCTACCATTTACAACTACCGGAGTAAGATACGGAATAAAGCAATCGGCAACAAAGAGCAGTTCGAGCAGAACGTGATCAATCTATAAAACTCGGGACCTGTGGCAGGCATCCACGGCATCTTTAGCAGAGCAATGCACGACCTGTTTTCACCAATTGCTACTTCAGGGCTTATTGTATAAAACGCATTTTTTAAGCCCAAAAGAAGCCCGAAACAGAATAAATGTTAATCCGCTTTTCGGACGTCAAAAAGGGACTCTTTCCCCTTTTTCGGGAGTTCTCTGCCGTGAAGTCAACCTTTATTTCATTTTCCCGGCACTTTATCGCCCTGAAGACGGTCGTCATACCCTATGAAGACGGTCGCCATTCCAATGAAGACGGTCACAAAGGCGATGAAGACGGTCGTCATGGTGACAAGGCCCCCAATATTTCCTTGGGATATTTGGACGCAGTCCGTCTCCGTTCGCAAATATTCGATTCTCCGGGAGTTAAGCTTTATCACTTTGCCGGCGTTTCCGTTTTTCGGCAATCAAAAAGAAAGCCTTTCGGAACGGGCTGCGCACCTCATCTCATCTTTTGTCAGACAAGAAAGGATAACCAATGAAAAAAGTCAAACCAAAATCGATCAAAATTTCAGACGAAATAGAAAAACGACCGGAGAAGGGGGTTATTGTCATTTTAACATATTTGAAATCTACTTAAACAACCAACGATTCAAATGATTCCCGGGAGCTTGTACAACAAACTTATAGAACTTGGAAGCCGGCAGGGTTTGCAAATCGACCGTATATTTATTCACTCCCTCCGGAAGGTCTGCAAGCTTAATCCATTCGTCCTTTCCACCTTCCTTGAATTTATTGTCGGTGGCAGCATAGACTGTGACCGGAACATTTTCTGTATAAGATTTCCAGGACAGCTCCACCGTATTGTCATAAGGCACGGTTTGCAAATCATAAATATCGGTTTTGCCGATAAACGGAATGCCGTCCTGCTCCCAAAGAACAGCCTGCGGGATTTCAAACCCTATATAACGGCAAATAGAAGGAGCAATATCCGTAATAGCTAACGCCCCTGTGGAGAAATGGCTGTTTACTGGAACATTGGTCGATATCCAGGTCGTACGTTCCCGCCAGAACTGGCCTCCATGTCCATGCCCATTCTCACCACGCCCGTGATCGGTCGTAACTACGATCATCCATTCTTCATCGAAATTGGCCTCCCTATACTTGACAGCTTCCCAAACACGGGCAACTTGGTTGTCAGCCTTCCGGACATACTCATCGAAAAAAGCGCCGTTGCCGGCAATATGTCCCGCATCATCGGTGTACCACAAATAAACCCAACTCAAATCGGGGGCATCCTTGCGGATACCGGCCGCTGCGTCTTTCGAGATTTGCTCGTCGATATCGAAGATATGCAAATCCTTTTCTTTTTTCGGAAAACGAACCGTATCCAGGTCGTAACCGTCTTTCACATAATCTATTTTAAGATTGTTTGTTTCCTTCTTGCCTTCCCCGATCAATACGGTACGGTTGTCCGTCCAACTGGAATAAATAGCCGTTTTATAGTCTTCCGGTTGTTCTTTTGCGATCCTGAAGATAGTCCAATAGTTATAATTGGGTTTCAGATTGGAATTGCCACCCACATTATGTTTGTTAAACCAAGTCGATGTCAACAAATTGGTATATCCGATTGCCGAAATCGTAGCGGTTTGGGAATATCCGCCTATCTCGCCTCCGGTATAAGCCCGGCCATAGGCGCCCCTCGAAGCGATATCGAAAATAGCCGAAGGATGCAGCCTCTCGATTTGGTCGGCCGGAACCCCGTCAATGATTATATACACAGCTTTCTTTGTCTTTGCCGACAAACCTGCACAACATAGCAGCGTCAGTAACAAATAATAAAAACATCTCATGCAATCTCTCCTTCTCATAATATCAATTCAATTATTTACAACATTATTCTATCAAGTAAGTCAATTACTGTCCGATCCAATAGCGTTTTTACTTTAAGCGTTTATGACGATAAGCTTCCACGGCATCCTTAACCGAACCATACATAAGGAGCAGATGCTGGGATTGGCTGTAGGGAAGCCCCAACTCTTCGGCCACCATACGGGTTCCCCGGTCGATGAGCTTTTGATTGGTAAGCTGCATATTGACCATCCGGTTTCCTTTTATCCTGCCTAACTGGATCATGACGGAGGTGGAGATCATATTCAGGATCATCTTCTGTCCCGTTCCGGATTTCATGCGGGAACTGCCGGTGACAAACTCCGGGCCGACAATCATTTCAATCGCCACGTCGGCTTGTGCAGCCATCGGCGAATCGGGATTGCTGGAGATCGAAGCTGTCAGTATGCCATGTTCGCGTGCCCGGCGAAGGGCGCCGATGACATAAGGCGTCGTGCCGGAAGCGGCAATGCCGATCACGGTATCCAGAGCGTTAATCTGATGTTCCTGCAATTCCTGCCAACCGCGTTCCTCATCGTCTTCGGCATTCTCCACCGGATTACGGAGAGCAGTGTCACCACCGGCGATCAGTCCGATAATCACCGAAGGAGGCATTCCGAACGTCGGCGGTATCTCGGATGCATCCAAAACTCCTAACCGGCCGCTCGTCCCCGCTCCCAAATAGAAGATACGTCCCCCTTGCTTCATGCGGGGGACGATCTGCAAGACCAACTCTTCTATTTTAGGGATTGTTTCCCGGACAGCCAAAGCGACCTTCCGGTCTTCGGCGTTTATATCTTCGAGCAACTCCCGGACAGACTTCTGTTCCAGGTCGTTGTAGAGGGAATCCTGTTCTGTTATCTTGATGAATGACATATCTTATTTAAACTTCAGACAAACGGGTTTATCCACCTTTATATCTTTCCCTGTATCTTTCAACAGCCCGGTCTGCGGGTCTATTTCAAAGACCTGGACTACATTGCTGTCACGGCAGGCACACAACAGGTATTTGCCATTCGGCGTAATGATGAAGTTACGCGGATGGATGCCCGTCAGTTGATAACCGGTTTTCGTCAGTTTCCCATCCGCCGGATCGATGGAGAAGATGGCAATGCCGTCCCCCTTTAAACGGTTGGAGGCATAGAGGAAACGTCCGTCCGGAGTGATGTGTATATCTGCACTGCCTGAAACGTGCAACGTATCCGCTTCTATAAACTGAACAGGTGTAAAATTGCCGTTATCATAATCGAGAACCGTTACACGCCCGGAAAGTTCGCTGATCAGATACGCCCGCTTTCCGTTCGGATGGAAAACCGTGTGACGGGGACCTTCTCCGGCCGGCAAACTAAAGGATGCCGGTTCCCCTTCCTTCAGGTTCAATCCGCTGCCGGAAGCAATAAGCTCGTACTTATAAATCCGGTCCGTTCCCAAATCGTTTGCATACAGGTATTTCTCATCCGGGGAAGCATAGACGCAATGCAGGTGCGGAACCGCCTGCCGCTCGGAACCCGGCGTTCCTCCTTCATACGCATAGACTTTGGCCGGCTGCAACGTGCCATCGGCCGAGATCGGGAATACGCTGATACTTCCTCCGTTATAATTAGCCGTAACTGCCATGCGGCGCTGGCTGTCCACCCAGATATAACAGGGAGCGCTTCCCTCGGTCTTTTGCTCGTTCAACAGCGTAAGCGTCCCCGCGTCCTTGTCAAAAGAATAGGCACAGACTTTGGCATCGCTCTCTCCCGTCTCGCTCACCGAATAAACAAACTTCCCGTCCCGACTTATCGCCTGGTAAGAAGGGTCCTGAATACCGGAAACTTCTTTCACCAACGTAGCCGCTCCCGTATCCGTATTAAAACGATACAAGCTGATACCCGTATCCGCCGCATCGGCATACGAGCCGACAAACAAATACAATTCACTCTCCTTTTGCGCACATGCTGTAAATGCCATACTTAATAATCCAATTAAAAAATACTTGAACTTCGACATATCTATTATTTATTAAACTCGATGATAAGCTACCAGCCCGGCAAGCGGACTCTGCACAATTGCCCCCAAACGAATACCCAACTCTCCGGCAACCGCCTCCAACTGCTCCCGGTAATACCAGGCGACGGAGCCAAGCAGATGAACCGGGTAAGACCGATAGTCATACTGCATCACGTTACGGATAAAGAATTTCCGGAAACTGTCATTCACCAGACCGCTGATCGCCGGTTCTTCTATATGCCGGATCAGGAAAGGAGACAGACTTGCCAGAAAACGGTTAGGGAAAGGCTGCTTATAGACCTTTTCCATAATAACGGCAGGCGTCAGACCGAACTCCGCGAAGAACGCATCCTTCAACGCTTCCGGCAGTTGGTTCTTCAGGACATCGCCGACAAGCAGTTTCCCGAGAACAGCCCCGCTCCCTTCATCCCCGAGGATAAAACCTAACGGAGAGATGTTCCGGACAATCTCTTTCCCGTCGTACAGGCAAGAGTTGGAACCGGTTCCCAAGATGCAGGCAATCCCCGCCTCATCGCCACATAAGGCACGGGCGGCAGCTAACAGATCGCTCCCGACTTCCACCGGAACAGGCAGATAACGGTTGATCGCCCGACGGACCACCTCGTTCTTTTCCGGAAAAGCACAGCCTGCGCCATAGAAGGAGACAGAAGTGACCGCTAATCCATCCAAAGCCGGAAGCAAGTTCTTCTCCACTTCGCCGGCAATCTCTTCTTCCGACTGGAAAAAGGGGTTAATGCCCGCTGTCGCGATACGGCGGACGATCTCGCCCTTATCCACCACACACCAATCCGTTTTGGTGGAGCCGCTGTCAGATATCAGTATCATATTTCTTTCACTTATTCTTTTTTCTTTTTCCCAAACTCCGGATCAATCTTCAAACAAGCCGTGACAAGCAATGTCACCAAGCAACAGCCCATCACCCACCAGAAGAAGTTCTCATATCCCATCTGCTCTTGCAACCAGCCTGCCGCCATTCCGGGAAGCATCAGGCCCAATGCCATAAAGGCGGTACAGATCGCATAATGCGCCGTCTTATGCTCGCCGTCGGAATAATAAATCAGGTACAACATATAAGCCGTGAACCCGAAACCGTAGCCGAACTGTTCGATAAAGACACAGATATTGACGATCCACAGATTGTCCGGCAAAGCCGTACTGAGATAGATAAAGACGGCATCGGGCAACGATATAGCCAATGCCATCGGCCATATCCATTTCTTCAATCCGCCGGCAGAAGCGGCAATGCCGCCTAATATGCCGCCCAAGGTCAATCCGATTGTCCCGATTGTCCCATAGACCAATCCGATCTCGGCAGTCGAAAGCCCCAATCCTCCCACTTCGCGGGGATCGACCAGGAAAGGCGTGACTAACTTCGACAACTGTGCCTCCGGAAAACGGTATAACAGCATAAACAGGATTGCAACCAACGTCTGTTTCTTCTTGAAGAATGAGGCGAAAGTCGCGAAAAACTCTTTCAAGATCGTGCCCGGCGTAACCGTGGCGGAAGGTTTGTCCCCTTTCGGAGCAGGCAATATATAGCGGTGATAGAGGAACAAAGCCAAGAACAGTCCTGCCAGGATAAAGAAGGTGACAGACCAGGCAAGCGGAATCTTCCCCGTCCGGTTCTCCAAGAACCCGGCAAACATCACCAGCACTCCCTGCCCGGCAATAATCGCAATCCGGTAGAACGTGCTGCGGATGCCGACAAAGAACGCCTGCTCATGCGAATCGAGCGCCAGCATATAGAAACCGTCCGCCGCAATATCGTGTGTCGCCGAACTGAAAGCTAACAACCAGAACACTGCCAACGAAGCCTGGAAGAAGAAAGCGGTCGGAATCGTAAAGGCAACGCCGGCAAGTCCGGCACCGATCAGCAACTGCATCGTCACCACCCACCAACGCTTCGTCTTCAACAGATCGACGAAAGGGCTCCAGAACGGTTTGATCACCCAGGGAAGGTTCAGCCAACTCGTATAAAGGGCGATATCCGTATTGGATATTCCCAGGCGTTTATACATCAGGACCGAAACAATCATCACCGCCACGTAAGGGATTCCCTGCGCAAAATAGAGGGAAGGAACCCAGAACCAAGGTGACCTTGCGGACGTTTTATCAGACAAAGGCTTATGTGGTATCATACTTTTTCTCTTATCTTTCGGATTATCTCATTCTTTTCTGCTTCTGTAATGCTGACCTCCCGCCAGACTTTCTCCAGGTCAGCATACGTCACTTTCCGGAAGTCTTTCTCTAACGGGACGACAAACAAACCGGACATCTCGACGGTAGCCGGACTGATCAATATATTGTCGTCTCCCTCCGCATAATAGCAGGAAGGACGCAATTCGCGCCGGGGAAAGACACACGTGATCCGGGAATCGCCCTCCGTCCAGACCAGGACGTTCATCATCGGTTCATAGTCGCCCGGCTTCACATCCATCTCATTATATAATAATGTAAAGGCTTCCACGGCTTCCGCCTTGTCGTCCGACACCAGGATAAAGGCTGTCGGCAGATGATCGGACAACGCATAGAGACGCGTCCGATCGCCTTCCCGGACAATCGCCTTCGAAGCCTCGGCCCAACTTTCCACAATCGGGAAGCCGCCTCGCCTTCCTGCCTGGAAATGCATATGGTCGGGAGCGGAAGCCCCGCACTTGGGTCCGTTATAAAACAAAGCGTAGCCGGGCAGAGCGGACGCCAAGTCCAGCATATCGCCGTAATAAGGCGCAATCTGCTGTTTCTCATGCCGCCGCAGCGGAACTGTCAGGTGGTCGTTGAAGATCGGATAAGGGTTGACCAGAATCTCGAAGAGGTCATTAAACACCACGCTCTTCTGTTCCTCCGGCCGGTGGCAGAAGAAACAGGGCCGCGCCGCCAAGGAAGCCTTGTCTATCTTAGCGGCGGACGAGCGAATCCGCTCGGGGTTAAACTGAAGAATCGTAAGCCTGCTATCTCCCTCAAAGCAACGGGTCTGCACATGCGTTAGCGAAGCATAATTGTCACACGCCAACTTCCAGTCCTTCTTCTGAGAGAGAAGGAGCGATTCTATTTGTTGTTCCAGATCATTCATATATTTCGTGTTTTCACGGTTGTCAGCACCTTTACCCGCATCACAAAAGTAATGAAAAAAAACAGGTCACATACTTTTATCCGGCTAATAAGGATGAATTAGCGAACCGTTCGGTATAAATTAGCCCGGAAAAGCCTGCCCATTAGTTGTCCGCCGGGCGCCGAACGATCGTTCGCTTGCCGGCGGACGATCGTTCACTGGGCGGCGGACGATCGTTCACCGCCAAGCGAACGATTTATCTATAGGTATCCTTCCACTAATTCATACCGAACAAACGGCTAAGCGATAGAGGAGAAAGAAATAAGAGATAAAGAGGTTATCGTTCATCGAAAAATACATACCTTTAGCCAAACTATAATTCTAATTACCATGAAACACCTGTTTTTCTGCTCTTCCCTGATTATCCTGAGCCTGTCGGCTTGCAGCGGAAAGCAAAACACAACTGCCGGAACTGAAATCGAGACGCCACCGGCAGACACCGTCGCCATCGAAATAATCCCGGAACTTCCGCCTTTGGAGGCCGGGGAAGTGTTCCTCAAAGGAAAGGAGGTATTCTCCGAAGAGACGGAACTCACGGGGACACACATCGAGGAACCGGATACGTTCATCTTCAAACCGATCGAACCGACTATGGTGATCCGGGACAGCCTCTTGATTATGGGTTGCAGGGACGCGCCGTTTTATGTCTTCCGTTATCCTTCGTTCACTCACGTGAAAACAATCGGTGACCGGGGAAACGGGCCGGATGAGTTTATGCTGCCGGTCGCCATAGAATCCTCTGACCCGGACTATCTTTGCTATATGCTGGACGGATACAACGGCAACCTTTACGGTCTCGACTCGCATCTGGAAGCGCATTTTATAAAGAAAGCATTCGACCGGCATTCGATCTGGGATTATGTCGAACATGCTTATCCGGCGGGAGAGAAAGCGATTCTTTACCAAATGGGCAGCACCATCTACCGCGTCCCTCTGGAGAATGATTCGATCCAACGGGAAAAGCTGTATAATCTTCGCCTGCAACATTCCAAAGGCATACCGGCGACAGGCGCGCTTTGCACCAATCCCGGACGCGACCGGATGGTCTTCGCCTATAAATACACCAAGATCATCAAGTTCATGGATATGGAGGCAAAGACTGTCCGG
Source organism: Parabacteroides sp. AF48-14 (assembly GCF_003477465.1). Taxonomy (NCBI): domain Bacteria; kingdom Pseudomonadati; phylum Bacteroidota; class Bacteroidia; order Bacteroidales; family Tannerellaceae; genus Parabacteroides; species Parabacteroides sp. AF48-14. The sequence continues at coordinate 22,572 of NZ_QUDI01000001.1, read as the reverse complement.
ACGCTCAACTTCGAGCAATCCGAGTTCGACGAAAAGACGCTGACCGTCATAAACGGACTGGATGCGAACGTCACCCATTACATGCAAGTGTTGCCGACCCGCGATTACGTCTACATCACCCACTCGGGACGAACGCCTTATGTCGTGGCGGCGGAAGCCAGAAAGGCAACAACTATATGTATCTGGAGAAATACGACTGGAACGGCAATCCTGTCAAACGATACAAGCTACATGACTTTTGCGTCTACAATGTCATAGATCCTAAAACCGGCACGCTGGTCATGACAACTTATTACCACGACGACCCGTTCGTGGTCTATCACCTGGACGAATGAGCGTTCAGCGCGATCCGGGCCTGTAGTTCCCAGGTCCGGATGCGGTCCTTGTAAGTGTTATGTCCGTTCATCTTCACGATATCGAGGGCGGCATCGGAGTTGTCTTCCCAACGGCGGCAGAGATAGAGGACGTCGTAGATGCGCCCGATCTGCCAGGTGCGGGAGATGCGCAGTCCTAAGGCGTAATCTTCTCCGTAGCTCGTATTGGGCAGATTGATTGTCCGGAGAACCGGCGTGTAGAAAGCACGGGGAGCGCCCAGGCCGTTGATGCGCAGGGCGTTGTTGCGTCCGTTCTCAGGCGTCCACTCTTTATGGTCGATCACGCCGGGCGGGATTTCGTTCATCGCGAAGTCCGTCATCCGGTATGTGCCGACAACCATTGCGCAGTTCTGTTCGTAGAAGGCATTCACGATCTTCTGCAACGTGTCGGGACCGCTATACACATCGTCGCTATCGAGCTGGACGGCAAACTTTCCGCAGGTCGGATGATGGACGCCTAAGTTCCAGCAGCCGCCGATACCGAGGTCGGAACGCGCGGGGATCAGATGGATCACACGTTCATCCGAGGTGTATTTCCCGATGACTTCGGACGTGCCGTCCGTCGAATGGTTGTCTATAATAATCAGGTTGAAACGGAAAGTTGTCTGCTGTGCCAGCACGGAACGGATGGCGTCTTCGATGGTACGGATGCGGTTGCGGACGGGAATAATGACAGAAGCTTCCTGCTCGAAAGTCCCGGCATCGAAAGCGATCGGTTCGAAACGGGGAGCGAGATAGCCGCCGCACCGTTTCAGGTAGGCCGTGCAGGCCGCTTCCATCTCGATTTGCACCGCCCGGTTCTTCGGGTCGACATAATCGAACAACTTCTCCCCGCTCTTGCGCTTGTCCTGTTCCACTTCCGAATACAAATATTCATTGATGTGGACCAGTCCGGCCAATTCAGAGACACGAAGGCGCAGGTCGTAAAGTCCGGCAAAGCGATAATCATGGTCCATCGCCGCCACCGCCTGCTTCAATACGGCGGAGTCGAACAGCAGGACAGAACCGAAGTCGAAGTCATCGCGCAGGCTGCCTTGCTGGTAATCGATCACCGGAGCGGGTTTATAGACGCCGGCTTCCACCTGGTAATGGTCTGCATAAAGCATTCCGGCATGTGTATCGCCGGCTATTGCCAACATACGTTCCAGGGCGAATTGTCCGGGTTCGAGCGTCGTATATTTCGTATATAATAATGTATAGGCTGTATCGGCGTGTGAGGCGATAATCCGGCAAGCGGCAGTGCTGCTGAGCGAACCGACAGATAAAACTTCACATCCCATGACCGTGCCGGAAGCGGGCTCGGCCGACAACAAATATATCTTTTTTATCCGGTCGCAAAGCCTCAACCCTTTGATGGTTTGTTCGGCCTGGGAAAGAGAAAGGAACGGAATAAAACAATTTATCATTTCCATCGTGTTATTAGTTTATACCGGAAGCAAAAATAAGGATAAAATATGAGCTTTTACCGGAAGATAAAAGTATCTTTGTATGCGACACCCAAAATAGAACAAATGAAACACCAGATAATCCTGCTTGGGAAAGACATCACCTCTGTCTACCACGGCATCAAAGAATTCGGGCCGGACCACATTCACCTGCTCTATACAGATGCAACGGATCATATAGAAACGCCTATGTATCCATTGTTGCCATCCTCCATCCGATGCAACCGCTATAAGGCGGAACCTTACAACGGGAATAACGTAATCGACGTATGCCGCCGGATTCACCGGGAACATCAGGGTGAGTTTACATACAACCTGTCCGAAGGGACAAAGGTCATGGCGTTTGCGGCTTTCGTTGTCGCCAAAGAGTCGGGCGCCGATGCTTTCTACCTGACGCAACACGGAGAAGTTGTCCATCTGAGCAAATTCGAGAACTATCCGCTGCAAAGCTCGCTCAACAACGACGAAATACTAAGTCTGAGCGGCAACACCCTTTCGGACTACCACGATGCCAAAGAGTTAAGCGATGAAGATGTGAAGGCCTCGAAGCGCATCAAGCAGTTCATCGAACAGTATCCGCAGGAACATGCCCGCATTCAGAAGTTCTTCAGCATTTTTTGCAAGCGGCAGCTGAACCGCCTGCCGTCCTCTAAAATCTTCGCTAACAACCTGAGGTTTAAGCATAGGAACGGCTCTATTCTGGTTACGCTGAGGGAATATGTCTTATTACGTCTGCCCCAAAGTAATGCGACTCATCTTTATTTCGAGGGCCGTTGGTGGGAAACGCTTGTGGCAAACCAGGTCCGCAACTGGAGCTTGCAACGGGAAAACTCGCCGGAGGTCTGGCAAAGCGTCATCTTCCAGACAAACGGACAGGATGCACACCCAAAGAACGAGATCGACGTGCTGCTGAACAACCAGCAGAAACTGATCTTTATCGAATGCAAGTCGGGCAACGTCACACAGAACGATATTTACAAGATAGACGCCGTCCGGGAAACCTACGGAGGCGACATCTCGCAAGCCGTACTTGCCAGCTACTATCCGATAGAAGAAAGTTTACAGGAAAAATGCAAAGACCTCCAGATATATCTCTTTGCTCCGACGTTCCTGACCGAACGAAACACCTATTTAAACAAAATGCCAGCCTGGTTGGACAAGCTGGCAGATGAACTTCAATTATAAGAGAGCGAAGGTCTTACTTTGCAGGATCGTAGAGAAGGCCTTCCTTTTTCTTTCTTTCGAAAGACAGAGGCAACTTGATACGCTCGCCGCCTTCCGTGCGGACAGACTGGCTCTTCAATCCGGTGATACGCGAGATCGCTTCGCTCAACAGCAGCTCGTTCGTATCGCCAAAAGGCAACAACTGATTACCGACAACCAACTCCTCGACCGGTACATCCGGGGCAAAACCGTTTGCATAGTCGGCATTGTGCTCCGCATTATAGATGCGCAAAGTGATCGGGGACACCAGCCATTCATAATCTTCTTTTGTTCCGAAGGTATTCGCTCCCACACGTTTGCCAATCGTTTTCTCACCGATAAGCGTGATATTGCTACGGCCCATATAAGGAATCAGGCAATTGATCACGGCTTCCGAAGCAGAGGCCGTTGTTTCTCCGGTCAAGACGTAAAGGCGTTTCAAGTCCAGATTCGCATTCCCTAATTCGGAGTTCTTCTTCATCAATAAGGTTTCATTCTTCGAGGTTTGTTTATCGTTATGCTCCATGATGCAGAATGTCTTTCCCAAAGCATTGGCCGGAGCCAAGAGAGACGTCATCAGCTGGGCACAGGAAACCAAGCCGCCCTGGTTGTAACGCAAATCCAGCACAAATTCGTTTACATTCTTAGCCTTAAAGCGGGAGAAGATCTGTTTCATCTGATCGTTATACACTTCATTCTCATCATCCGGTCCGGAAGTAAAACTCTTATATGCCAGGTAACCGACAGTCTTTCCATTAATCGTATAGACGGAATCCTTCAGGAAAGGCGTATCTTCTACGGCACGGGAAGCTGAAATCGAGATTGTTTCCCTCTTATGAAGAATTACGCTATTATTTACCCGTTCCATATCCGCCAATAGGAAAGTCGTCTCTCCACCACTAAAAAAGGCAGACGTGTTTGTCACATTCGGATTCTCACTGCCGACAGCAACAATCCAGTCACCGCGCTTCAAACCGGCTTCGGCTGCCGGAGAGTCGGGCAGCACATACAAAACCCAGGCATAATAATGATCACCACTTTTATAAGATGCGAACTCGAAACCATAGGAATCGGATTCCGTGATGGACTTCGTTTCTTCCTTCTTTTTCTCTATCCGGGAAAAAGTCAGCCAACTATCTCCATATTTCACGCCATCCTGATCAGATAACAATGATGCGAAGAACTTATCGGGAGACTGGGAGAAGTTCAGGCTTCCTTTGTCCGGCACATCCTCATACCACAAATAGTAATCCGTCATAATCTTATAAATCCAGTCATTCGTTCCTTCCTCGGAGAGATCGGGAACTTTATCATCTGTCTTGCAAGACGGGACCAGTAAAAGGAATGCTAACAATCCCATAAGGACGGCAAACGTCTTTTTCTCTAAAGCAAACTTCTGTTTCATTGTCTTATCTGTCTTAATTGAAAAAAATAACCGCGCAACTTCCCAATGGAAACTGCGCGGTTTTATTCGGAAAAACTTACGTTTCTTTATTCGCCTAACAGTATATCCAGGATCTGGACAGCAGCTTTCGCTACTGAAGTACCCGGGCCGAAGATAGCAGCGACACCTGCTTTGTACAGGAAGTCATAATCCTGTGCAGGAATAACACCACCGGCAATCACGATAATATCGGGACGGCCTAACTTCTTCAGTTCTTCGATAACCTGCGGAACCAAAGTCTTGTGTCCGGCAGCCAAAGAAGAAACACCCATTACGTGAACGTCGTTCTCTACAGCCTGACGGGCAGCTTCGGCCGGAGTCTGGAACAACGGTCCCATGTCTACGTCGAAACCACAGTCTGCATAACCTGTAGCGACAACCTTAGCACCGCGGTCGTGTCCGTCCTGACCCATCTTAGCGATCATGATACGCGGCTGGCGACCTTCTTTCTTAGCAAACTCGGCAGTCAGCTCACATGCTTTCTGGAAGTCTGCATCTTTCTTTGTTTCTGATGAATACACGCCTGATATAGTTCTGATAATTGCTTTATAACGACCTACAACCACTTCGCAGGCATCGGAGATTTCTCCCAATGATGCACGCAGACCAGCTGCCTTAACAGCCAATTCCAGCAGGTTGCCTTTCTTAGTCTTCACACATTCCGTGATATCGGCCAGCGCTTTCTGAACGGCAGCTTCGTCGCGGTTAGCACGCAACTCTTTCAGAGCAGCCACCTGTTCTTTACGTACAGCTGTATTATCGATTTCAAGGATATCGATCGGATCTTCTTTCGGCAGACGGTATTTGTTGACACCTACGATTGTCTGAACGCCTGAGTCGATACGAGCCTGCGTACGGGCAGCAGCTTCTTCGATACGCATCTTCGGCAGACCGGTTTCGATAGCTTTCGCCATACCGCCCATGCTTTCGATTTCCTGGATCAAAGCCCAACCTTTGTGTACCAGTTCGTTTGTCAGAGATTCGATGTAGTAAGAACCGCCCCACGGGTCGATTTGCTTACAAACTTTTGTTTCTTCCTGGATATAAATCTGTGTATTACGAGCGATACGGGCAGAGAAGTCTGTCGGCAATGCGATAGCTTCGTCCAATGCGTTCGTATGCAAAGACTGCGTATGTCCCAATGCGGCAGCCATAGCTTCGATACAAGTACGGCCTACGTTGTTGAACGGATCCTGTTCGGTCAATGACCAACCGGAAGTCTGACAGTGAGTACGCAATGCCAGAGATTTCGGGTTCTTTCCGCCGAAGCTCTTCACGATCTTTGCCCACAACATACGGGCGGCACGCATCTTGGCGATTTCCATGAAGTGGTTCACACCGATAGCCAGAAGAAAGACAGACGCGGAGCAAATGCATCCACATCGATACCTGCGTTTATACCGGCACGAAGATATTCCATACCGTCGCACAACGTATAAGCCATCTCGATGTCAGCTGTTGCACCTGCTTCCTGCATGTGGTAACCGGAGATAGAGATAGAGTTGAACTTCGGCATCTTCTGTGATGTATATTCGAAGATATCAGCGATAATCTTCATAGAAAATTCGGGCGGATAGATATAGGTGTTACGCACCATGAACTCTTTCAGGATATCGTTCTGGATCGTACCGGCCATTTCTTCCAACTTAGCGCCTTGTTCCAGACCTGCGTTGATGTAGAACGCCAATACCGGAAGAACGGCACCGTTCATTGTCATGGAAACAGACATCTTGTTCAAAGGAATACCATCGAACAATACTTTCATGTTTTCCAGCGAACAGATAGATACACCGGCTTTACCCACATCACCTACAACACGTTCGTTGTCGGCATCGTAGCCACGGTGTGTCGGAAGGTCGAATGCAACTGACAAACCTTTCTGGCCGGAAGCTAAGTTACGACGATAGAATGCATTGGATTCTTCAGCAGTGGAGAAACCTGCATACTGGCGGATTGTCCAGGGACGCAACGGATACATGGCACTATACGGACCACGCAGATAAGGAGGCAGACCGGAAACAAAGTCCAGATGTTCCATGCCTTCCAGGTCTTCTTTCGTATATACCGGCTTCACATCGATGTGTTCCGGTGTTTTCCAATTGGCTTCGATGCCATTGGCTTTTGCCCATTCAGCAGTATTTGTTGCTGCAAAACCGGCATTTTTGATATCTATATCTTTAAAATTTGGTCTCATGTTGTTCTCGATAATTCATAATCAGTTAATACCTAATTTTGCATTGAAAGCCTGCAATGTTTCAAGCACGTTGCTCTTTACATTTACAAACTGATCGATGCCTAATGCTTTCAGGTCTTCCATACAAGCCGGAGCACCAGCCACAACAAACTCTGCACGACCGTCCAACGCCTTGAAGGCAGCCGGAGCAAGTTCTGCATATTCATCGTCGCTCGAACACAAGACAACAATCTCGGCACCGGCAGCAAGAGCTGCTTCAATACCTTCCTCAACTGTGTCAAAACCTAAATTATCGATTGTTTTATAACCGGCACAAGCAAAGAAGTTGCAAGAGAACTGCGAACGGGCCAGACGCATAGCCAGATTTCCGATTGTCAGCATGAATGCTTTCGGAGTCTTACCGCTCTTCTCTGTTGCCAAACGCAAAGATTCAAATTCAGAAGCACCACGGTCAAAGCCCAATGTTGCAATCTCAGCTTCGCTACAAGCATGTCCACAGCTGCAAGAAGCGCCATCACGCTTGATCTTTTCAGCAGCAACTTCCGTGAAGTTCGGGAACTGGTTCGTACCCAGCAATACCTCACGACGGGTAGCAATCGCTTTATGGCGAGCAGCATTAGAAGCATTTACGGCAGCCTGGATTTCTCCGGCATTTGCCAACGCTCCGAAACCGCCTTTTTCTTCTGTTTCGAGGAAGAGCTTCCAAGCAACATCAGCAATCGAGTTTGTGAAAACTTCCACACTGTAGGAACCGGCAGCCGGATCGACTACTTTATCCAGGTGGCATTCTTCTTTCAGCAGCAACTGTTGGTTACGTGCAATACGTTCGGAGAAATCATCCGGTGTTTCGAATATTTCATCGAACGGACGAACCGTGATGGAATCGACTCCGGCAATAGCAGCAGACATTGCTTCCGTCTGTGAACGCAACAAGTTTACGTGAGCATCATAAACCGTCATGTTCCACTGGGAAGTCTGTGCATGTACATTCATTTTGCAAGCACAATTGCAAGACGGCTTGTAAGCCGCTACAATCTCAGCCCACAACCAACGGGCAGCACGGAACTTTGCAATTTCCATGAAATAATTGGAGCTGATACCAAAGTTGAACTTAATCTTCTTGGCAACTTCTGTAACATCAAAGCCTGCATCTGTTAACTTTGCCAGCAATTCGTTACCCCAAGCCAGGGCATAACCCAATTCCTGAGAGATATAAGCACCGGCATTGTTCAATTCAAATGCATTCACCGCCAAAACTTTGTATTTAGGCAACGCTTCGCCTGCTTTGAGCACAGCAGATGCAGCTTCTACCCAATTTTCGTTTTTGTGTCCCTTGATTAACGGTTTCTTAAACGGATCATAGTTAACCGAACCGGCACATTTTGTAAGATCAACGCCTTTTGAAGTAAAGTATTCAGCCAGAATACCAATCAGTTTTTCTGCTTTGCAAAGGCATGTATTGAAGTTCAGTTCAACACATTCCGGACAAATGCCGTTCAGCAAAGTAGCAATGTTTTCGGCACTCACTTCATCACCCTTGATGATAAAACCGAGAGAAGTTACACCTTTATTCAAGATGTCAAGCGCTTTCTCGTTTGCAGCTTTAAAGCAAGTCACCTCAATGTTCTGGCGTACATACCAGTCATTATCCTTCTTTGTGCCACGCACATAAGGAAATTCACCAGGAAGAGAGGTCGTTGTCTTTAAACCTTCCAAATCTTCCAAACGATAAAAAGGATTCGCATTAAATCCTTCTCCTGTTTTCCATACAAGCTTCTTCTCAAACGGAGCCCCTTTCAGGTCGGCCGTAATCTTCGCAACCCAGTCTTCTGTTGACACCGGGGCGAATTCTGAGAATAGTTTTTCTTTTAGTTCTGCCATAATATTAGTTATTTTATTACTGAGATTAGTAATGTTCAATAGTATATTGTTCAATAACAGATGGCAAAGGTAGAATAAATAAACTTGAACACAAATGAAATACAAGCGAATTTGCAGCCTCTTTTAACGCCTTTTAGTGGAGAAAGGCCTAAATCTGTACCAGAATGACAAAAAGCAAATATTTTCTTCGAAAAAAATCCCTCTAACGATACACCGGAATAAAATATTTACTAATTTCGCAGCGTCTAACAAGACAAACTGGTGCATTCGTCTAGTGGTCCAGGACGCCGCCCTCTCACGGCGGAAACTCGGGTTCGACCCCCGGACGCACTACTAAAAGCCTGTGGTAGAAACCGCAGGCTTTTATTTTCCTCATCATCTACATAAAACGGCTCACCCGATATTTCTTGGGGGGAAATAATGAATCAATAACGGATAAACCTTGGTCCTCTATTGCATGTTACGACTGTATTCCTTTTATGTCACAACTGTCTTCCTTCTATGTTACGGTTGGATTTCTTTTGTTTCACGGCTGTGACATAAATAGCGGGTAGGTACGGAGGAGGCACACATTCCGCATCATTCATTCTATCTGCCGGGTTATTCATTCCTTTACGGCACTATAAACCCATGAAGCACTGCAATACCATTTCGCAGGCGATCTTGACGAGTCAGGACCTTCACGCTTGTTTACAGTTGTAAGTAGTTTTGAACCATAAATGATGTATTTTCCCCAATGATTATCGGGTGAGCCCATAAAACATATTATCAGTTTTTAAAACTCTATAAAAACACAGGGAGGCATTAATCTTTTCCACCTTCTGCTTTGTTTATAGTTTACATAACAGATAACATAAAATGGAGTTTATCATGAATAAAGGGACTATAGGATTAAATGCCGGTGCCATCTGCAATTTATTGCTGGATGGCGGATATTGGAGTTTTGAGGAGTTGAAAAGGGCTACAGCTTTAACGGAAGCTGATCTGTGGTCCGCTATCGGATGGCTGGCAAGAGAAAACAAAATCGAAATCAAGAGTGCCAGCAGCCAATTGGCTTTTTCTCCGGGAGCGAATTGCTATTATTAAATGATTTATGATGTTTGCAGCATCTGCCAACTGTTTCCTACAGACGACAGATGCTACAACATCAGGACAAGATTCTTTATTTTTCCTTTCTGAATAAGGTTGAAACCACCGCACTATCTCCATCATTCGGAGCCGGCTGCAAGTTTAGTAAGCGGGCTATCATCAGATACAAATTCACATTTGCCATAACCGGAAGTTCTACATTTTGTTTGAACGACGGTCCTGCCGCATAAAAGATTGCCTCCATCTCGGGAGCATAATTGTCATATCCGTGTGTAGCGGCTAAGGTAGACCGCGCTCCGGGACGGAAAAGCACATACGTTCCGACATCCGGTTGTACAAACAAATCTCCGACACGCGGATTTTTACCATACACATACTTCTCCGGAATCTCATTCTTTTTCCATACTGTAATATGAGGCACACGTTTCAGGATTGCATAAGCGCTATCCGTATAAGTCGGCTTCGGATAAAGCAAAGTCGGTACGCCGTCGAACACATACTCAAAGCTGTCACGCGGAAGGTAATCACTCAGGTTCACAAAATTCTCCGGATGAATCGTTGCCATACCGTGATCGGAAAGAACTATGAAATCAATCTTATTAAATATCTTCAACTTGCGCGCTTTGGCAAAGAAATCTCCTAATATCCGGTCCAACTCTTCTACCGTCGAAAGTGTCTCGGCTGCATCGGGACCAACCTTATGGCCGATGGCATCCGGTTCTTCCATATACCACATAATCAGATGAGGACGGACTTTTTCAGGCAATTGCAACCAGGCAATCACTGAATCTGCACGATCTGAAAAAGGAACATTCTTATCAAATGGCTTCCAGACAGAAGGCTGGCGGCCTTGTATCGGATATTCACTTCCGACCCAATAAAACGAGGCAGTCCGCACACCTTGCTTTTCAGCAGTATTCCAGATCGGTTCTCCTCCGAAAAAGTCAGGATTGGGCTTGCCAAGCAGATAAATACTATCCAGATCGGGGGCATAAAAGAAATTACTCACCAATCCGTGATGGTCGGGATGCAAACCTGTTGCCATACTGTAATGATTCGGAAAAGTCACGCTCGGAAAACTGGGGCGAAAGGCAGCTTTCACCCCGACCCGTGCCAAAGAATCCAATGTCGGCGTATGAGCATGCAAAGGATAATCGGAACGAAAACCATCCATCGAAAGGACTACGACATAATGCTCTTTCTTAGAATGGGCAGTACATCCGGCTATCGATAAATAAATTATCGAGAAAAGGCCAATCAATATTACAGTAAGAAATCTATACATTTACAATTAGAATATATATTTAACTCCGATTTGGGCATGCCAGCGAGACAAAAGATCGTTCTTTGTAATCGTATTCTTCGAATTATAAGCATACGTGTTCGTATAGTTGCCATCATCACCTTTCTTATTTCCGATCACCTGCAATGGCATTACGTTATAAGCCGCAGCATAAGAAGATCCCCACTTTTTATTCAGCATATTGGCAAAGTTGGTCACGTCGAATGTCACCTGGAACTTGCTGCCCCGTGCTTTCAACACAAAGATATCCTGTGCCACATGCAGATCAATCCGGTTTTCCCACGGAGCAGAATTTGAATTTCTGTCGGCATATTGTCCACGGTGCTTCTTTGCATAGCTGTCGCCTTCAATCCAGTTATTAAAGTTCTGACGATCTTCTTCTGTCTTGAAGTCCATCTTTTTCAACTCGTCTTCAGTCGGGATATACAACAGTGAGTTACCTCCCCAGCCATCACCATTATAATCGATATAGACCGTTTTCTTTGTATCAGCATTATAATAGGACTCATTCATCGTCAGGCTATAACGCTGTCCCACGTATCCATTATAAATAAGGGAAACGGTTGTAGCCAGGAATCCGTTAGCATAACGGGGTGTCGTATAAGAAACAGAAGCCATTACACGGTGAGGTATATCAAACATGGAATAAGCCAGACCCGGGTTATTGGTATCTACTGCATAATTATATTTCCAGTTAGAATAGGCAACGGAAGATGTTCCGTCATAAACAGATTTGGAATGTCCGAATGTATAAGATGCAGCCAAGCCCAAACCGAAGTCGAAACTCTTTTCAAACAGAGCTGACAATGAATAAGTATAGCCATCATTTGTATTCTTCAAATTGGTAATACTGAAATATTTCTTATCAACCGAATAAAAAGGAGTAGCCGAAGCCTCTACACCCGGAACAGCATAGACTTTTGCATTGCTCGACAATGCCAGGTTTTCAAAATATACATTATTAAATGTCTTGGAATAAAGACCCTCTACCGTCATCCTTATATCTCCCGGCAACATCTGTTCCAATGCCAGATTCGCACGGAATACCTGCGGATATTTGAAACTCTTGGATACTGTTACGATATCGGGCGTAGCAGGGCTTCCCGATTGCGAATTCATAGCACCGATAGGATCTTTCGCATACTGTCCTAAAGAAGGAGCGGGTGAAGATCCGGAAGCAAAGATTGTCGTACCTTTCTGCTCGATACCTGTATTGTTGTAAGCATTGGAAAGCCATACGAAAGGAACACGGCCAGTGAACAAACCTACTCCACCACGAATCAGCGTATTCCGGCTGTCATCCGTGTACCAGCGGAATCCCAAACGGGGTGAAACCATCACTTTTGCACCGGGCATTTCCCCTACTCTTTCCTTAATGTTCTTACTGGCGGCATACTCATTAAACTCATTGTTGACAGTCGGATCGTTAAACAGCAACGGGATATCGAAACGCAGACCGTAAGTCAAAGAGAAACGATTGGTAACCATCCAATTGTCCTGAGCATAGAAACCGAATTGACCGGCTTTTATAATAGGTGTATATTGGTAGTCACCGCCCGTAACATCCGGGTCTGTATATTTAAATACATACTTGGACGGGCTGTCGTTCAGGAATGCATCCATCGAACCGAACTCCCAGGAACCGGTAACCGCCTGGATAAACAGGTTCTTCATCCGGAATATCTCGTTATGTGTACCAAAAGTAAAAGTATGATTGCCCTTATACCAGGAGAGGTTATCTTCAAATGTATAAATATCCTGATCCAGCGCATTGGCTCCGGAAGAATATTCCGTACCGATATTGACAGTCGTGTTATTCGTCCCGCTGTTATCGCTACCGTTAATCTTTACATTCGGCCCTTGATAGGCAACTTCGCGTTGGTCGCGCACTGTCGTAAGACTTGCACGGAATTCATTATATAAAGCATTATTCAAGTGAGAGTTCCATTCTGCCACGAATGAATTCGTTTTATTCTTCATCCGGTAACCACTGTTATTAAAGAAATAGGTCATGTTGGCCGGGCTGTAGATATCGTCGTATGAATTATTCAGCTGATAGCGGAAAGCTAACTTGTTGTGTTGGTCGATATTCCAGTCGATACGCCCCAGGAAACTGAATGCTTTCTGATCTACATCACGCGGGCCGTAGCCTTCACGAATACCTGTATATTGTTCATACTTATCAGCAATAGTCTTTGCCATATCTACTGTAAAGCCCTTCGCATCATAGCCGGCATAAAACCGTGAAGGATAGGACTCCTTACGGTTCTCGACATTGGCGAAGAAGAACAGTTTGTCTTTAATGATCGGACCGCTCAACGTACCGCCAAATGTCTTGGTCGACTGTTCAGAAAGTTTGTCCTTTACATTATCTTTAAAGGCATTGTATTTTCCATAAAGGCTCTCATTCGTAAAATAAGAATAAGCTGACGCATGGAAAGTGTTATTTCCTTGTTTGGTAATCGCGTTGATACCGCCTCCGGTAAAACCGCTCTGGCGAACATCAAAAGGAGCGACTACAACCTGGATTTCCTGAATAGCATCCATTGAAATGGGGTTGGCATTGGTTTGACCACCATTTGTTCCTGACGGAGCTAATCCAAATACATCATTACTGACTGTTCCGTCAATCTGAAAACTGTTATACCGATTATTGGAACCGGCGAAAGAAATACCCCCATTCTTGGAAGTCATTGCCATCGGCATATTCTTCACCACATCATAAATGTTACGGTCGACAGTCGGAGTTGACTGGATCCTGTTAGCAGAAAAGTTTTCCGATGCCCCGATTTTCTTCTTAGCATCTGCCGTTACAACGACTTCCCCTAATTGTTGCGAACTGGGTTGCATAGTTGCATCCAATACAAACGTATTACCCAATTCCAACCTGATATCTGTAAAAACATCTTTTTGATAACCTACATAAGAGATCTCCACTTTATATGGACCACCGGTACGCATACCTTGTATTGTATAACGGCCGTCCACATTTGTAACTGCACCGTACATAGTTCCGGACGGTTCGTGCACCGCCACCACAGTCGCTCCAATAATACTCTCATTCTGATCATCGATAACCTTTCCACTCAAAGCGGAAGTTGTCACCTGAGCCTGTACGGAAACACTCATACAGATCAATAAAAACAAAGACAGCAGATAACTTTTTTTCATACAGAAATTCTCTTTTTAATTTAACCCCCTATATATTTTAACATTACGCCACAAATATACAATCTTATTATCACCTTTTTATTACATTTCTGTATAAATTTAGAGACAAAACATTAACTGTCTTCACCATCACGAAGGCTATCGGCTATGTCCTGATGCTGCCGTGCCAGCTCTTTCTCCCCTATATGCAAGAAAGATTCCGCAAGATATTCATGGGCTGAAGCATGTTTAGGCTTAAGATCGACTGCTTTCATAAAATCGGAAACAGCCTCGTCATAATATTTCAACTGGAGATAAGATTTTCCTCGATTATAACGCGCTTTGAATGACTGCGGGTTCAAACGCACAGCTTCATTCAGGCAGGTGACCGCCTGAAAACCGTCACCCAAATCGAGCAACGTCACTCCTTTGCGTACCCAGGCATCCACATATTCGGGGTAAAGTTTGAGCGCTTTATCAAAAGAACGGATAGCAGCGTTCGGATCGTGGGCTTTCGTTATACATTCATTCCCCATCAGGTAATATTCGTGGGCATATTCTTTCTGCACTTCACGCTGGGCGTATAGCTCCTCCCGGAGTTTCTTGATCTGTGCCTGTTGCGTATTCATCGTTTGCAGCTTCAAACGAAGCAGGCGTTGCACTTCCGGCTTGCCTAATTCGTTCCGCTTGCCGACAGCGGCGGCAAATGCTTCGACAGCCTCTTTTATATTCCCGGACTTGAAGCTGTGGACGGCACGGGCATACAATAATTCAGCTTCACTTTCCTGCAGGCTTTTCTCGATCAGTTGGCGGTCATTAAACTGCTGGCTGAATTGCACGATTTCTTTCCGCACAAATATATCATGAGGCGAAATCCGGCTTTTCAGCACCAGGCCGTCCAAAGACGTACAACGGCTTAAAGCCACATAGGTCTGCCCGCCGGCAAAAACGCCACCGGTCAAGTCCACCACAACCCGGCTGAAAGTAAGTCCCTGGCTCTTATGCACAGTTATCGCCCATGCCAGGCGAATCGGAAGTTGTTCGAAAGTGCCGACAATCTCCTCTTCCACCTTCTTCTCCTTTTCGTTATACTTATATTTATAGTTACGCCAGGAAGTCGGTTCCACCAGATATTCCCTTCCGTCTTCAAGCAAGACAAAGACATTTCCGTTCTCGTCGATTCCGGACACCATGCCGATCGTCCCGTTCACCCAGCGCCGCTCATAATCGTTATCGATAAAAATAACCTGCGCCTGTTCCTTGATGGACAGATTCAACTGCGTCGGCAACGACGATTCCGGAAAATCGCCTTCAATCTTCCCCTTGGAGATAAACTCTTCACCCGGAAGTTCCGCCAGCTTCCGCTCATTGATGAAATCCACCTGGTCACGGCGGGTTGCAAGCGTAATATACATATCTTCGTTACGGGGAGTAAAATCAGGAAAATAACGGGCATTCAAAATATCCAGTTCCTGTTTTCGGGCTGCATTATTACGGATACGGTCCAGAATATTGATAAAGACCGGATCTGTCTGCCGGTAAACCTTCTGCAATTCGATAGGAACCAGATTAATATCCTTAAATACACGGGCCGAGAAAAAGAACGGACTGGCATAGAAAAGACTTAATATCTCTTTCTGGTCGGAAGGAACGACCGGTTCCAACTGAAAAACATCTCCGACAAACAACAGCTGCTTTCCACCGAACGGCAAGCGCATATTACCGGAAAATACCCGCAGGACGCGGTCTACACAATCGATAATATCGGCCCTGACCATCGAAATCTCGTCGATGATGATCAGTTCGACTTCCTCAATAAGCTTACGGTGTTTCTTCGTATATTTGAAAAACTCGAATATGCGTCCATTCTTCAAGCTCAAATCCGGATCGTCGGGGAGCATCGGACGGAACGGCAACTTGAAAAAAGAGTGGAGCGTCACTCCCTCCGCATTAATTGCAGCAATCCCCGTCGGCGCCAATACGACATATTTCTTTTTCGTATGTCCGCAAATATATTTCAGAAACGTAGACTTACCCGTCCCAGCCTTTCCGGTCAGAAAGACGGACTGTCGCGTATGAGTGATCAGTTGCAAGGCATCCTGAAACTCCTTATTATCTGTATCGAGCTGAAATTCCAATCGTGTATTTTTTGAGTAGACAAAGCTATAGAATATTTTATATATCTGCTTATAAAAAGTTCATAATTTATTTGCAAACATCCGAAACATTGCTTTACTTTGTGATATCAAAATAATATCAAACACTAATCATTATGAATGCACTTACAAAGAGTTCAAACGACACTAAGCTGCCAGGATTGATGGTTATTCAACCGAGCATTTCCCACGTACCGGCATTTTTCGGAAGGCACGCAGGAATATTTATGACATTGTAATACGAATATGGCCAAAAAGGAAAATGGGAATACGGTCAAAAGCTTCATCCTGCGTGTAGACGCGGAGATGATGGAAGCGATCGAAGCCTGGGCTGCGGACGAGTTTCGTAGCACCAATGGCCAGATACAGTACATCTTGGACCAGGCTTTACGAAAAGCAGGCCGGCTCAAGAAGAAACGGAAACAAAAAACTGAAGAAGAAGAAAAAGAGTAGAAAACAATAATAACGAAAACCTGTCCGGACGTTTTTTAATTTCCTTCGGTAGAAAATAACTTTTCATCCGAAGGAAATTTTATTTTCTACCGGATGAAACAAACCGGCGCTTATCAACGGCTGATAAACAGCCAGGCATCCTTATACTTCGGATTACTGCGGAGAGTCGCCATATAAGTTTCCGCATCTGCCCGGTTATCAAACTTATCGGCATAGATACGGTATTTCCCGTCGCGAACCACCTTACTGACATGCTTACATTCCGCCCGGTCTACGCCGACAATAAACTCATCAGCCTGTGCTTCAGAAGGGAAACTGGCAATTACGATATGATACATTTTAGGATTAGCTTTTACCTCTTTCTTTGCAACAGCAGGTTGCACCACAACAGGTTTAGCCGCAACTGTTTCGCGCTTGGGAGCAGGTGCGACAGTCTTGACTTCTACTTCCGGCACAACATTTTCCGGCACACTTTCAGCTATAGCCTTTTCAACAAGAACCGGCTTTTGCGAAACCATTTCCGTCGGAACAAAGCTTGCCGTATAAGCATCCTGGTTGACATCTTTCACCGGTGTGGAAACAAGCAGAAACAAAGCCACTGCGGCAACAGATGCGACCGCGGTACGGATCAGCCTGCGATTGACCGGGATTGTAAGAAGCGCAACCTCTTCCCGCTTCGCCTGCAACGGGGGCAAAGCCGGAAAATGGAAAACAGGCAAGCCATACGAACCGACACTAAACAGTTCGGTTTCGCCCGGATGGAAAATCATCTGCCCTTCCTCACCTATACTGAACGAACCTAACACACCCATCGACAGTTTCTTGTATTGCTGCAAAGTCTTTTTCATATCCTCCACATCCTCTTCCAACATCAACTGTGCCTGGCGATAATTCACCCCGTGCATCTGCATATACGACTCCGGCAGAAGCCCATCGTTATGCTGCAGCGTCATATTGAAACCGATCTCTTTCCGCAACGGGCGGAACGTATGTTCTTCCACTTTCTGCATGGCCGGAACGGTCTGCAGGACAAAACCTCCGAACTTCGGCACAATCACACAGTCATGCGCCAAAAGCAAACGTTCAATATGTGTTACAATTCTAAGCATACAACAAAGGTAGGAATTTGCACGAATCCGCAAAAGAAATCAGGATACATTTTCTAAACCTGCTATGCTAATTGCAAAATGACACAATAGTAAAATTATATTTTTTACCTTTGTAGCTATTATGTATTACTGGATTCATCAATCATTCTATATGGCCAAAGTCGTCCCTTTTATAGGCGGCTGGCTGGCTGACCGCTTACTTGGCGACCCGGAAGGATGGCCACATCCGGTTGTCGGTTTCGGAAAAGTGATTTCCCTGGGCGAAAAGACAATGAATAAGGGAGATAACCGGGCTTTGAAAGGGGGAATCATGGCGCTTGTGCTGGTCATCGGCACCTATCTGATCTGCGAACGCATCCTGTATCTGGCCGGATATTTTTATCCGCCACTATCCTCCCTCTTGGTCGGAATCGGTGTGTTCTATTGTTTAGCGGGGAAAACACTGATCAAAGAGGTTAAAGCTGTTTTTGAAGCCGTAGACCGCAGTACGGAAGAAGGGCGCAAGCAGGTCGGCAGGATTGTCGGCCGTGATACATCCGGACTTTCTCCGCAAGAAATACGGGCGGCAGCACTGGAAACGCTTGCCGAGAACCTGAGCGACGGCGTGATAGCCCCGATGTTCTGGTTTGCCCTGCTCGGACTTCCCGGCATGATGGCCTATAAGATGGTGAATACGCTCGACTCGATGATCGGTTATAAAAATGACCGTTATTTCGAATTCGGGCAGATAGCCGCAAGGCTCGACGATCTGGCCAACTACATTCCCGCCCGGTTGACTGCCTGGCTGATGTTAGCTGTCTCCGGCAATCTGAATAAACAGGGGTTCGTCAAACGCTTCGGTCCTGCACATGCAAGTCCAAACTCAGGCTATCCGGAATCGGCTCTTGCAGCCATTTTGAATTGCCGCTTCGGGGGAACGCACGACTATTTCGGGAAACCGGTCGAAAAACCTTATATCGGGACGAACGAACGGTCTTTTACAACCGAAGACATGTTAATTGCTATCAATATAAACAGCAATACAGAACTTGCAATGGGACTGATTGTTTGTTTAGTATCAACGATTATACACTAAATAATACGCACATATAATGGAAGTAAGATTAAATAAACTCATCAGCGACTCCGGTCTTTGTTCCCGCAGGGAAGCAGACAAATTTATCGAAGAAGGACGCGTGACCGTAAACGGCAGTTTGCCTCACGTCGGACAGAAAGTAACCGAGGGCGACATCATCATGCTGGACGACCTCCGGGTACAAATCGGCAAACACGCCTCCGACCACGCCCGTGTGGCACGCGGCAAAGCCCAGGAACTGGTATTCGGTAGCCAAGAGAAAAAAGAGAAGAAAGAACAACCTCAGGCGGCTGCAACGGAAAAGAAAAGCACATCGAAACCGGGCGGTTCGAAAGGACCTCGTCCGGGGAAATATGTAAAATATAACAAATATGCTGCGGCACGCCATGCGGCACGTGACGGAGAAAAGCCGAAGAAAGAGACGAAGGCTGCCGGTCTGGATAAAGACCTGAAAGAAGCCTTGCAGCCTAAATTCGGGAAGTCATTAGGCCGCTCGGCTGTTGCACAACGGCTGGCAGCGTCTCCTAAATCGGCCGCTTTGCGCAAGACGAGTAAAAACAATCCGGCAAATAAAGCCAAACGAACAGCATCACGCAATAAACCGAAAGGAGAATAAAAAAGAATGGCAGACAAACATATCGTTTTGGTGACAGGCGGACAGCGTTCCGGGAAAAGCAAATATGCCGAACGGCTCGCATTGTCGTTAGCGGCCAACCCGGTCTATCTGGCAACGGCGCGCATCTGGGATGATGAATTTCGCCAGCGTGTGCTCCGCCATCAGGCTGACCGTGGACCAGAGTGGACAAACATCGAAGAAGAAAAATACCTGAGCCGACACGACTTGAGCGGACGTGTTGTCGTGATTGATTGCGTCACGCTTTGGGGTACGAACTTTTTCTTCGACAGTGACGGCGACACCAAGCGTTCGCTGGACGAACTGAAAGATGAATTTAACAAGTTCACAGACCAGGATGCTTACCTGATATTCGTTACGAATGAAATCGGATTGGGAGGCGTATCCCCGGATCCCGTACAGCGGAAGTTCACAGACCTGCAAGGCTGGCTGAACCAATACATCGCATCCCGCGCCGATGAAGTCATCCTGATGGTCAGTGGTATTCCCATGAAAGTAAAATAATAAAAACACTATACAATGATCTCTTTCAACATTCAAAAGCCTGACACCGCTCTCACCACAGCTCTGCAGGATAAAATCGATAATCTGACGAAACCCAAAGGTTCACTGGGTACACTCGAGGATATTGCACTGCAAATCGGCCTGATCCAACAAACACTGTCTCCCACGCTGCATCATCCGGTCAACGTAATCTATGCCTCGGATCACGGCATTGCCGATGAGGGAGTCAGCAAATCCCCTAAAGAAGTCACCCGGCAGGTGATCCACAACTTCCTGAACGGGGGCGCAGGCGTTTGCTTCCTTTCCCGCCAACATGGTTTTGAAATCAAGATCATAGACGGAGGCGTGGATTTCGATTTTCCACCTATCCCGCAACTGATCGACCGCAAAATCAGGAAAGGGACCCGCAATTTTCTCCACGAAGCGGCCATGACACAGGAAGAAATGGAATTAGCTCTCCAATATGGTGCCGACATCGTGACGGATTGCCATAACGAAGGATGTAATGTGATCAGTTTCGGGGAAATGGGAATCGGGAATACGGCTGCATCCAGTATGTGGATGACCTGCCTCACTGGGATTCCTCTCATTGACTGCGTAGGAGCCGGCAGTGGCCTGGATAACGAAGGAGTCAGACATAAATATAATGTATTAAAAAGCGCACTCGACAACTATCAGGGTACCAATAGCCCGTTGGATGTAATCCGTTATTTCGGGGGATACGAGATGGTCATGGCTGTTGGCGGTATGCTACGTGCGGCCGAACTGAAAATGATTATCCTGGTGGATGGCTTTATCATGACGAATTGCGTGCTGGCAGCCTCCCGTCTGTATCCTGAAATGCTGCCCTATTGCATATTCGGACATTGCGGTGACGAAGCCGGGCATAAACGCGTATTGGACGTCCTGCAGGCAAAGCCGCTTTTGAACCTCGGCCTGCGCTTAGGCGAAGGTTCCGGTTCCGTATGCGCCTATCCGATCGTCGAGTCGGCAGTCCGCATGATCAACGAAATGCACAGCTTCAAACAAGCTGCAATCACCAAGTATTTCTAAAGTAATAAATTTCAACTTTCAACTTTTAATTTTCAACTAAACCATGCTCCGTATCCTCGCCGCCTTCATCTTCTTCACCCGGTTGCCCTTCTGGAGACTGGCAGAAGTGCCTCGGAATATTTCAAAAATGTTGTCAGCCGTTGGGCTTTGGTCGGCTGGTTGACTGCAGGGCTTTCCGTGATCGTGCTCTATACCGCTTCGCTGATACTTCCGGCAAGTGTTGCCCTACTTTTGGCTATCATCACCCGCCTGTTAATAACCGGCTGCCTGCATGAAGACGGACTTGCCGACTTTTTCGATGGCTTTGGGGGAGGGACCTCCCGCGAACGCGTTCTTTCGATTATGAAAGACTCGCATATCGGCAGCTACGGAGTGATCGGGCTAATCCTCTATTTCGGACTTTTATACACCCTGCTAAGCAGTTTGCCGTTGGCGATTTCCGGAAGCGCAATACTGGCCGGGGACCCGTTTTCTAAAGGTGTGGCAGGAATGATTATCAACCGACTACCCTATGCGCGTAAAGAAGAGGAAGCTAAAAACAAAACGGTCTATAGCCGGATGTCGACAGGCGAATACACGTTTTGCCTGTTCACCGCCCTGATTCCCATATTCTGGCTTCCCGAACCGGTCTATTTTCTGGCCGGTCTGTTACCCGTCCTCACCTTTTACCTGCTCACCTCTCTGATGAAAAAGAAAATACAAGGCTATACGGGTGATTGCTGCGGAGCCACATTCCTGCTCTGCGAATTGAGTTTCTATTTAGGAATCGCTATCATTTATACAACAACGATATAAAACGATGTAACATGGAAATCTACCTGGTCAGACACACATCCGTCGATGTTCCCGCAGGCTATGCTTACGGACAAACAGACGTTCCACTCCGTCCCTCTTTTGAAGAAGAGGCACAAGTCGTAAAAGAGACACTATCCGGACATACATTCGACAAAGTATGGTGCAGCCCGCTTACACGCTGCGTCCGCCTGGCAACCTATTGCGGTTATCCGGATGCAGAAAGAGAAAACCGTATCAAGGAGATCAACTTCGGAGAATGGGAAATGAAATCCTGGGAAGAGTTATCATCCGATCCCCGGTCTAAAGATTGGTTTGACGACTGGATCAACATTCCGGCTCCATCCGGCGAATCCTTGCAGGATCAATACAATCGGGTCAGTTCCTTCCTGGACGAATTAAGAAAAAGCGGATTGCAGAAAGTATGTCTCTTTGCACACGGCGGCGTCTTGACTTGTGCCCGTGTTTATAACGGAGAATACGCACTGAAAGACGCCTTCAAAAACGTTCCTTCCTACGGTGCAGTAATCAAATTAGAACTTTCCTAAACAGAAAAAGGAGTCAGTTCAAATGAACTGACTCCTCTTCACTTCGCTTTCGCTTTTAAAACGGCGGCTATCTACTCTCCCACTTTTACGCAGTACCATCGACGTGGTTGGGCTTAACTTCTCTGTTCGGAATGGGAAGAGGTGGATCCCCAACGCTATAACCAC